>NZ_JBHJTF010000004.1:0-177822 GCF_042267565.1 Lysinibacillus sp. NPDC056232
GAATAAGTATGGTTCTTTAATTAAATTTATAAATAGTTTTTATATTTCCAAGAATGAATTATTAGAGATGAAAGATTCTGGAATGGAGTTAGGAGTTCATTGCGTTAATCATTTTCCTTATAAAGGACCAGCAGATGTATTTTTTAAGCAAGAAATTTCCCCATGTATTGATTATTTTAAAAATCAGTTGGGATTTACTCCATATTATTATACTCCTGCATTTGGGGGTGGTATAAATTATAGGGAAATGTTGATCGAATTAGAACCAATATTAAAAGATAATGGTTTTAAACGAGGATTCACAACTATTGGAACTAAATTTAACGCCAATAAAGACACATTTTGGATAAATCGAATAGATTGTAATCAAGTTGAGAAACTTTTACTCTAAGTATCAGCAATTTATGATTAGTTGTAGAGTCAAGTATACTTATTATTGAGGTGAATTAATATATGGAAATACTTATAAGAAGCGCTACACTAGAAGATAAAGACATTATTTTGAAGTTTATAGAAGAACATTGGAACAAGAATCATGTCTTTGTAAGATATCCTGAGTTATTTGACTATTATCATGTATTTGGTAAGGAAGTACGGTTTTGTATAGCAGAGGATCAAACAGATAAAAAGCTTTATGGTATTTTAGGTTATATTAAATCAAATAACAGTTCAGATATCTCAGATTTATGGGGTTCTATGTGGAAGGTAATTCCTAGTGATTATCCATCTTTAGGAGTTGCAATGATGAAGCATATTCGAAAGACAACAAAGTGTAGAATTTTTGCTGGGGTAGGTTCTAATCCTGAAACAGCCATTCGAATATTCAAGGCACTACGTGAAAGTACTGGGAAATTAGATCATTATTATCGATTAGCTGATAAAATAAATTATAAAATTGCTAATATAAAAGAAAAAAGGATAATTGAAATTTCCCAAGAACATAATGGAGAACTAAAACTTATTGAATCAAAAGAAGAATTTATAAAAAAATATTTTGTCAATGTTAATATGAAACCATTTAAAGATAAGGATTATATTCTAAACAGATACTATAATCATCCTGTGAATAAATATAAAGTATACGGTATAAGTAGGGATACAATAGGCTATCGTTCTATAGTTATATTAAGAGAGCAACATATGGGGGATTCGAAAGTATTGAGAATTATTGATTTTATAGGGGAAGTAGAAGATTTAAGGGGGATCGGTAATTATTTACAAAAAAAATTAGAAGGAAATAATTTTGAATACATAGATTTTTATTGTAAAGGAATTAATGATGACATATTAAAAGATATGGGTTTCATTAAAAGGATGGAAAATGATACAAATATTATACCAAATTATTTTGAACCTTTCTTACAACAAAATATAGAAATACATTACAATACCAATGATGATAAGGACTTTTATGCATTTAAAGGTGATGCTGATCAAGATCGTCCAAATATATTACAGAAAAAAGGTAGTGATTCTTAATGAATTTAAAAAAATACAATAATGTTTTTATGGAATGTTTTAATATCGATGAAAATTCTTTAAATAGTAATTTGATTTATAATTCTATAGAAGAATGGGATTCAGTGGGTCATATGGCTATGATAGCGGAACTTGAAGATGTTTTTGAAATAATGTTAGAGACAGAAGATGTAATTGAATTTAGTTCATATACTATTGGAAAAGAAATTTTAAAGAAATATAATGTAGAAATTTAAAAGGAGATAGGATATTGCTTTTAAAAGATAAAACAGCTATTATCACAGGATGTAATAGAGGAATTGGCAAAGCAATTATGACTGTTTT
Source organism: Lysinibacillus sp. NPDC056232 (assembly GCF_042267565.1). Classification (NCBI taxonomy): domain Bacteria; kingdom Bacillati; phylum Bacillota; class Bacilli; order Caryophanales; family Bacillaceae; genus Lysinibacillus; species Lysinibacillus sp. NPDC056232. The sequence goes on from NZ_JBHJTF010000004.1 coordinate 1,804, forward strand.
TGCTTACCAAGGAGCAAAAAAAATAATTGCATGTGTACGAGAAAACTCACTAGAATTTGAAAGCTATTTATAAAATATACAAGATGAGACAGGTGTTAAAATAATACCTGTCTATTTTGACATTAGCAATGAGGTTGAGTTAAAAAACGCAATAAAGAAAATTAAAATAATTTCACCAACTATAGATATCTTGGTTAATAATGCAGGGATAGCAGGAGACACAATCTTTCAAATGACATCATTAGAGACCTTAAATAGAAAAATGGAGGTGAATTTTTTTGGCCCATTTCTTTTTACCCAATATATTATTAAATTAATGAGGAAAAGCCATGCACCATCAATTATAAATATTTCATCAGTAGCAGCTGAAGATAACTATAAGGGAATGGTAACTTATTCTGCAAGCAAAGCTGCTATTAATTCATTCACTAAGTCCTTAGCATATGAATTAGGATCTTCTAATATTAGGGTAAATGCAATTTCACCAGGTTTTACAGAAACGGAAATGATTGAAAAGGCTATAACTAATCAGGATTTCCTTAATGAAATGAAAAAAAATACATCTTTAGGAAGGTTGGGTAAACCAGAAGAAATAGCTAATTGTGTTTTATTTTTAGCTTCCGAATTATCTTCTTATTTAACTGGACAAATACTACGTGTAGATGGAGGGATCTTTAATGGTTGATGTTAAAGTAATTGATGAATTGAGAAATAGAGCAAATAATATGAGAATTAATGCCCTAAAATTAGCTCATGCTTCTGGGAAAAACGCTGCCCATTTAGGTCCAGGATTGTCCATTATTGAAATATTAGCTGTGTTATACGGTGATGTAATGAATATTTCCAAAGATAATTTAATGGATGATGCTAGAGATAGATTTATTCTTAGTAAAGAGCATGGGGTATTAGCATATTATAGTGCTTTATATGAAAAAAATATAATTACTAAAGAAGATTTAGAGAGTTTTATGAAAACAGGAAGTGATTTTTTAGGACATCCTGTTTTAAATAGGAAAAAAGGTATTGAATTTACTAGTGGTAGTTTAGGAATGGGGCTCTCGTTAGGTATTGGAGTGGCATTAGGTTTGAAAAAGAAGCAACTTTCGAATAGAGTATATGTTTTATTGGGAGATGGTGAGGCTAATGAGGGCTCTGTTTGGGAATCTTTTTTATCAGCCCCTCATTTTTCTTTGGAAAATTTAACGATTATTATCGATAGAAATGGAGTTCAACTAGGAGGTAATACAGTAGATATTTTAAAAATGGAGAATATCGAAGAAATATTAGAAAAAATGGGTTGGGATGTATTAATAGTTGATGGACATGATATTGAAAAATTAGTAGAGATATTTAAAGTTAAAAGTACTAAACCAATTGCGATTATTGCCAATACCGTTAAAGGTAAAGGTGTTTCATTTATGGAACATAGTATTGAATGGCATCATGCTGTTTTAACGGATAAGTTATTTAATGAAGCAATGGAAGAGCAGGTGGAATAGAAATGAACAAAACCCTAATGAATCCAAAAATGTTAGCACGTTTAGGACAGCGTGGAACTTTTGGAATGATAATGTTAGAAAAGGCGAAAGAGAATGAAGATTTAATAGTGTTAACAGCAGATGTTTCAATTCCAGCAGGATTGGATCGTTTTCGAAAACAGTTCTCAAATCAATTTATTGATGTAGGGATAGCAGAACAAAATATGATTGGTATAGCAGCTGGGTTAGCGAGTGAAGGTTTTGATGTGTATACAACAACTTATGCACCATTTCAAACATTGAGATGTCTAGAACAAATAAGAGTCAATATTGGCGAAATGAAATACCCCGTTAGGATGGTTGGATTATCAAGTGGTGTTGTTTTAGGAATGATCGGAAATATGCATTGTAGTTTTGAAGATATTGCAGTTATGCGTGCTATTCCGAATATCATAATTATTTCACCAGCAGATTCTTTTGAGTTAGTGAAAGTAATAGAGGCATTAGATAACTATCTTCATCCAGTATATATACGTTTAACTAGCGGAGCACCTGCACCGATTGTTTATAAAGAAGATTATACTTTTGAGATAGGTAAAGCAGTTCAATTAAAGAAAGGAAAAGATATTGTTTTTTTTGCAACAGGTTCGATTATTGATGAAGCATTAAAAGCTGCAGAAATTTTAGAAAGTGAAAACATTAATACTGAGGTAATAAATATTCATACAATTAGACCAATTGATGAACATGGGATACAGCAGGCTGTTACTGGGAAAAAATTAATTGTTACTATTGAAGAGCATTTGACATCAGGTGGGTTAGGTAGTGTTATTTCTGAAGTACTTTCACTAAATTTACAAAAGCCTCCACAATTAATGATAGGTCTGCCTAGTGATTATAGTAAGGCTGGAATTTATGAAGAAATGCTAGAATATTACGGGCTTACAGCTAATGCTATTGCTAAAAAGGTAAAAAGCATGTTAAACAAACTACAATAAAATTTAGATGTTGTAATAAAATTCACTCTTGTTTAATTAAAGGGAGAGATTTAATGAATTTTTTAAAATTTGGTAAAAATAATATTATAGCCATTATGCAAAATCAAACTTTTAAATACAATGACTTGTTGTACATTGATTTTTTTAGTAAGAGAAAAGAATTAATAATGATATTATGCCGAAATAACATAGAAATTTTATCCGCCTATATTTCGGCAATTAATAGTGGTCATGCTGTGATGTTATTGACAAATGATATAAATAGGGAATTATTACATAACATTGTTGAACAATATAAACCGAAGTGGATAGTTGGTATTACGGAATTTGAAGGTTATGAGTTAAAAGGCTCGTTATTAACGAGAGATGAATTTTATGAATATACTATTCATTCCGATTTAGCAGTCCTACTAAGCACTTCAGGTACGACGGGAAGCAAAAAATTTGTACGTCTTTCTTATATGAATGTTCAAGCCAATGCTAAGTCTATTATCCAGTATTTAGGGATTGATCAACATGAGCGTGCGATTATGAATTTACCTATGTCATATTCATATGGGTTGTCGATTGTCAATAGTCATTTATTAGCAGGAGCAACTCTAATTTTAACCGAAGAAAGCATTATGGAAAAGTCATTTTGGCAGTTAGTACGTGAACAAGAAGCAACTTCACTTGCAGGAGTACCTTTTACATATCAAATGTTGCAACGTATTGGTTTTATGAAAATGGAGTTGCCACACTTAAAAACAATGACACAGGCTGGTGGGCGATTAAATGAAAAACTTGTAAAAGCATTTGGGGAATATGCACAGCAAAACGATAAGCGATTCTTTGTTATGTACGGACAAACAGAGGCATCTCCACGTATGTCGTATATTCCTCATGATTGTTTGCTTGATAAAATTGGTTCTATTGGTATTTCGATTCCGGGAGGAGAATTATCACTTGATTCAGAGACTAGTGAATTAATTTATAAAGGTGCAAATGTCATGATGGGTTATGCAGAATGTTTAGAAGACTTGGCTAAAGCAGATGAGATGGATGGAATACTAAACACAGGAGATATTGCAACAGTTGACTCTGATGGTTACTTTACAATTACAGGGCGCTTAAAACGTTTCATCAAGTTATTTGGATTACGAATTAATTTGGATGAAGTTGAGAAAAGGTTAGAGACTGTTATTCATGTACCTATTGCATGTACTGGCGATGATAATAAACTAATTGTGGTCTTGGAGTCAGTGAAGCTTATAGAGAAGGTGAAAGAGAGTATTGAACAGTATTATAAACTACATCATACTGCGTATAAAGTGAAGATTTTAAAGGAACTTCCACGTTTGGCTAATGAGAAAATTGATTATATGAAGTTAAAGGAGCTGTGTTTATGATTTCCCCTTATCATTTAGAAAAAGAAGAAAAATCACAGCAGCTTTTAGAAAAATTAAACGCCTTAACCAAGTGGCATTTTGAAAATTGCCAAGAATATAAGGATATGCTAAAAAAAGGTAATTCACTACTCGTAGCAAAGGAGCTTAATGAAGTACCATTTTTACCAGTACAATTATTTAAGTTACTAGATTTAAAATCAATTCCAAAAGAGGATGTCATAAAGGTTCTGACATCAAGCGGAACAACAGGACAGCAAGTATCCAAAATATATTTAGATAAAAAAACATCTGTTTCACAAACTAAAACATTAGTGGAAGTAATGAAGCCAGTGATAGGTTGCAAACGTTTACCGATGGTTATTTTAGATACTAAGTCAGTATTAAAGGACCGTAAGTCGTATAGTGCGCGAGGTGCCGGGATATTAGGGTTCTCAAATTTTGGTCGTAAGCATTTTTATGCATTACACGATGATATGAGTTTGGATGTCGAAGGTTTGCAAGCATATTTAAAAGAGTATGCGGGACAAAAAGTTTTGCTATTTGGTTTTACGTATATGGTATGGCAGTATGTATATAAAGCAACATTAGCACAGGGGTTAAAATTTGATTTTGGAGATAGTATTTTAATTCATGGTGGTGGATGGAAAAAGCTAAAAGATGAAGCTGTTGACGTACGGACGTTTAATAGATTGTTATATGAACAGTTAGGTATTAGTGAAGTTCATAATTATTATGGTATGGTGGAACAAGTTGGCTCGATTTTTGTAGAATGTAGTGAAGGGTTCTTACATACACCGAGCTTTGCGGATGTCATTATTAGAGATCCAATTACATTTGAACCGTTAATAAATGGGGAACAAGGGCTCATACAAGTGATGAGTGAGTTACCAAAAAGCTATCCAGGTCATTCTTTACTGACTGAAGATTTAGGGACAATTCACGGTATAGATGATTGTCCTTGTGGTTGGAAAGGAAAATATTTTAGTGTAGCAGGACGTATCCCAAAAGCAGAGTTGCGTGGATGTAGTGATACGTTTCAAGGAGGTGCACAATTATGAAGTTATTTTGGCCGAGTAATGTAAGTTTTGAAGAATCATTGAGTTCTTTAAATAATCAAAAGATTAATCCCCCTTTTGCTAATGAAGTAATTGCTTTTATACAAAGCTTATCGAAACGGTTTGTTCGTATGCGTCACTTACCAGAAGTAGTTGCTTTAGGTTACTGGCTACGAAAAGCGAATATTAAACAAATGCAATCAGAGTTTGAGGTATCAACAGAGAGTAAAATTGTTCGTGCAAGAGGAACGGCATTTCATATTGCCCCTTCCAATGTGGATACGATTTTTGTTTATTCATGGATGCTGTCACTTCTTGCAGGCAATCGAAATATTATACGTGTTTCAAGTAAAGTAGAAGTGAACGAAGTATTGCAGGTGATTTTAGAAGAGCTACCAAATTTTGAAAAAGTTGCTGCCCAAACAATTATTTGTACATATGGTCATGAAGACAATGCAACAGAAATGATTAGTAACTCTTGTCATACACGAGTTATTTGGGGCGGAGATGAGACAATTAGAGCAATTCGAAAAGTTCCTCTAGCCCCTCTTGCCAATGAGCTAAGCTTTGCAGACCGTTTTTCATTATCAGTATTGAATGGCGATAAAGTATCAAAACTAAATAACCAAGAGCTAGATACTTTATTGGAAAAATTTTACAATGATGTGTTTTGGTTTGATCAAATGGCATGTTCTTCTCCAAGACTTGTTGTTTGGGTTGGGGAGAAGGTAGAAGATTTTTGGATTGCGTTTAAACAAAAGATTCAAACTAAACAACATGAGTTAATGGCAGCAACACAAATATTAAAATATACGACAAGTATGCAGTTAGCAACAGAACATTATGTAGGTAAAATTGAATCAACTATTTATTTCTCACGTGTGCAGTTAAAGGATATGCCAATGAATGTACGTGAGATGCATTGTGGTGGTGGAATGTTCTATGAATACGAAATAGAAAATTTAGTAGACTTAGCTAAAATAATACGGGATAAAGATCAAACAATAGCGTATTTTGGATTTGAAGAAGAACATTTCATAGAATTAATTGATTCAATTTCGTGTAGGGGTATTGATCGTATTGTACCAATTGGAATGGCTTTAGATTTTGATGGAATTTGGGATGGACAAAGTTTTTTGACTTCATTTACTAGAATTATTAATCTAATATAAGAGAGAATGTTAACAAAGTAAAATAACGACTTAGTGATTATGTATCATTATAAGTTGGAACCTTAACAATGGAAGGAGAGTGGGCAAAGGAGAACATATAAAAACTATCCTATACAAATGCATTAAACGTCTTATAAGAACTAAAGGTTCCCGGATATTTTACTATTATGTATTTACCGTAAAATAACGTTCTAATAAGTTAGGAAACGATATAGATTGGTTACGTTGTACGTTTACGTTTCTTTACAAATTGTCAGCCATATTTTTGTATCACACGACTTCACAGTTTACTCGCTAATGACCGTGAATAATTCTGTGATTTTTAGATTGCCGTATCTGTATTTGTAGCTTGCTCGTCGCCAATCTGTTGGTCACGAAGATTATTCTTATGACTGTGATTATTTCTATTTCATTCCAATTGTAATGTGACGAGTGAGCTACCCCCTAGTGTGGCAGATTTCAACAATTGACATGATTTCTTTTAACTCTTCAGCTAGTTGTACTAATGACTTTCGGGACAACTTCCTCTCAAACTCTGTGTACTTTTTTAAAACTTCAATCTGCTACATTAAATAATGATTTTCAACTTGTAACTGAGTGGTTTTACTTTTTAGTCAGATCCTTCCCAAAAAGTATATTGTATGTTTAAGACGAGTAATTCGTAATTCTTGTACCATTTCATTGTTTTTAATAATTATGGAAATTAACTCTTGTAATACTTATTTTATAGGAATTCTTGCTATTTCATTTCAACTGCTTTTATTTTAGCTTCTACTGGATAACTCATTCTTTCTCCCCAAAAAAACTCTATGATGATTTTTGTAAGGTAAAATACCCGTTTTTCAACGAAAGGTGTTTTTTTTTTCATATTTTTTGGTTCAGGCGAATCGATATATCTCTGAACTAGTAGGAGCTTTCTTTATTATGAATCTAATTTTAGAAGTAGTTTACTATAAAAAGTGAAACATTCCTAATAACTTCCGATAATAGTTATAAGAATATGAAATGTTTAGGAGGTAGAATAATGCGTATTTCAGCTCAATCGACTGAATCAGTCAATAAGTCACACAGTAAGTCCAAACTTACTGAATCTATGATTTATGATAAGTCGTCTATAGCAGTTCAGTCTGTAGATCAACAAGCTATAGAAAAATCATCAGTTAATAGTGAAGAACAAATTTCGAAAGAAAAATTGCAACAGGCAGTTGACGCAATAAATGAATTTTTACACATAAACCATAGTGCTTCTAAATTTGTTTTACATAACGGTTTAGATCGTTATTTTGTTCAGGTGGTAGATACTCAAACTGATGAAGTAGTAAAAGAAATTCCACCAAAGAAATTATTAGATGCTTTTTATGAAATGCAAAAATTAGTAGGTATGGTTGTAGATGAAAAAATATAGTTGGGAATTTAGGAGGGCTTTATTATGGTAATGAGAGTTGGCGGATTAGCCTCGGGAATGGACATTGACGAGTTAGTAAAAAAATTAATGTCTGCAGAAAAGGCACCATTAAATAAATTATATCAAAAGAAAACAACATATGAATGGCAACGAGATGCATATCGTTCGATAAATACCAAATTAAACACATATAGTAATTACTTGTTTGATAATTTCCGTGTATCAAGCGGAATGGGTAAAAAAAATGTATCTGTTTCTGACCCGTCAAAAATAGATGTTATTGCAAGTTCAGGTGCGGCGGGTAGTTTAAATATTACAGGTGGAACAGCAGCTACTTCAGCAAGAATTACAGCAAGTGACAGCATTTCTACCACATCTAAACGAATTGTTTCTGCTAATGATTCTTTACAGGATGCGATGACAGCTGTAAATGGCACTGCTACTCCTTCGACATTAACATTTAAACTGAATAAGGTAAAAGATGGTGTAACTGAGGAAGAAACGATTACTATTGATACGACAAAAAGTATTAAAGACATTGTGGCAGATTTAAACAGTGCGGGATTATCCGCGTCCTTTGATGGGGCAAAAGGTCAGTTTACTTTTAAAACAAAGGGCAAAGATGACACGATTACATTTGATGATCCTAATACTAATACAGCACTAACAGCATATGGTATGGATATCTCAGAAACTTCAGGTACTTTTACATCTAAAACAGCATGGATGGAACCAAGCAGATTAGCAAAAGGTAGCGACACATTAAGTGAAGCTCTGAATATTGGAAATTCGCCAATTGATATAAAGCTAAACGGTAAAACAATATCGATCGATCCAACTAAAAGCATTAATATGGTCATTAATGATTTAAAATTAGAAGGGCTGGATGCAAGTTTTGATACAGCCACAGGTAAATTTTCATTTAAAACAAAATCGGAAAATGATGTTTTAGATTTAACGAATGCAACTGCATTAACTGGTTCAGGTACTATTACTGAAAGAGGCTTTACATCAAATACAGCTTTAATTAATGGCCCTGTTCAAGGCTCTAAAGATACGCGCTTAGGTGAGTTAGGCTTAACATCCGGCTCGTTTACGATTTCTACACCATCAGCTAATGGAGAAACAAAGATTACTAATATCACTTACAGTGATACGGATACAGTTGATTCATTTATGAAAAAGTTAAGTAGTGCAGGTGCTACAGCTATTATCAGTAGTGATGGGAAGATTTCACTTTCTTCGAATGCCACTGGAAAAGGTGATATCGAATTAATCAATACGGATCCTAAATTGATGAGTAAATTAGGCTTAGACACAGCAGTTTCACAATCTGGTTCAAATGCAACATTGCAAGTAAATGGTGTGGATTTAGAAAGTGCTACAAATGCATTTAATATTTCAGGATATTCAGTAACTTTAAAAGGTGATATTCCTTCCGGTTCATCTATTTCTGTGAGTTCATCTACAGATACTGAGAATATTTTTAATAAAATCAAAGAATTTGTTGACACATATAATGGTTTAATTGCAGATTTAAATTCGCAAGTCAAGGAAACAAAGTATCGTGATTATCCGCCTCTTACTGATGAACAAAAAGAAGGGATGTCTGAGAACGAAATAAAGCTTTGGGAAGAAAAGGCTAAGAGTGGTTTATTACGTAGTGACTCTATTATTCGTGATGGCTTGGCCAATATGCGTATGTCATTTTTAGGTAACGTAGCAGGCTTAGACGATAGTACAATTGATGCTTTGTCTGAGCTAGGCATAACTACATCTTCATCCGTTAGTGATGGGGGAAAACTTGTTATTAATGAAGAAAAATTACGTGCTGCTATTGAAAAGGATTCAGATCAAGTAGTTTCTTTATTTACACAAACTGGATCAGTTTCAAAGGATGCAGATGGTAAAACTGTAGATAGTCGTGGTATAGCTCAACGCTTGAAAGCTGCGGTTGATTCGACAATGAAGGGTATTGAAACAAAGGCTGGGAAGGCGACTCATACTGATAATCAATATTCATTAGGTAAAAATTTAATTGATACTAATAAACGGATTGACGTCTGGAAAGCGAAGCTAGAAATGATTGAAAAACGTTATTGGAAACAATTTACAGCTATGGAGCAAGCGATTAATAAAGCAAATTCCCAATCAGGTTATTTATCTCAATTTGGCGGACAAGGTTAGTAATTAGCAAGGTAGGAGAAAATTATGCAACTAATAGATCAACTATTACAGGTGTCAGCTAATTTATTTAAGCTTTTGGGCGACATTCCAAAAGGTGAAGATCGCGACGAATACATTGACAACATCAACAGTATGTTAGACAAGCGTGGATCGATTATTGAAGGTTTAAAACAAGAGGGCTTTCAATTCGACGAACAGAATCGCATTCATCGTACTTTGCTTGAATTAGATAATGGGATAAAAGAACGATTGGCTACTGTCATGGACGCCGTAAAGCAGGATATGGCAAATCTACAGAAAACGAAAAAGAGTGAAGAACAATACTACAATCCTTACTCGAATGTTCGTGTGATGGATGGGATGTATTATGACAAAAAGAATTAATAATTATCTATTCGCTTTTCTTCATAAGATGGTTTAAACTAGTAAATAAGTAACCTTTCAAAGGAGTTGTCCTTTATTGGCAGCAAATCTAACAGCACAAAACGCGTATAAACAAAATAGTGTTACCACTGCTTCCCCTGGTGAGCTGACGTTAATGCTTTATAATGGATGCTTGAAGTTCTTGCACAAGGCTAAACTAGCCATTCAAGAAAAGAATATCCAAGAAAAAAATACAAATCTTATAAAAGCACAAGCAATTATTAGTGAGCTGATGGCGACTTTGAATATGGATATCGAAGTGTCAAAAAATATGTTTGCCCTTTATGAATATATCAATCGTCGTTTAGTCGAGGCAAACATTCAAAATGATGTCGCTATTATTGAAGAAGTTGAGGGACTAGTGACGGAATTCCGTGATACATGGAAGGAAGTTATTCGCATCAATCGACAGCAGCAATTCGGTCAGGGAAACGCTGGACAAATTTAGACAACATAGAGGCCATCGATTTATGATGGTCTCTTTTCTTTGCGAAAAAAACGAGACGCGGCATTTTTATCATTACAAAAGGGAACCGTTTAACTATTATCAGCGGGTCTCCAAACACCCGCTGAAAGTAGTTTAAGCCTCCGGCGGATGTCACGGAATCGGAAAGGAGTTCTTTGTGCAAGCACAAAGCCGATTCCGGACGCAAGTATGCCGAGGCATACTTGATTTTAGTCATGAAATAGGTCTTTAATCAGTAAAATATGTTACTTATTCCCTCTAGATGTAAAACATGCATCGTGTCATAATCAAGGAAAATAGATGTTTAGAATAGTATTGAGGTGGGAAGATGATATTTAAGCGCCAAGAAGGCTTTCGATTTAAATTCGATGAGCCTGTTAAAATGACTTTTGCCATATATGAGGATGGTAGAGTCAATCAAGAGCAGACGGCAATGGCTGATTTGCTTGATATTAGTCCACGAGGTTTAAAAATGTTTACTGAGGTGGATTTAGGTGTCAATCCTCGTCCTTTGGATTTACGCTTTATTCTGGATACAAGAGAGGTACGAGCTTATGGTGAAGTCATTTGGAGCCGTCCTTTTGGTAATGGCAAGCAGTATGGAGTGAATTTCAATGATCAAGAATCGGTTGAAGATTTGATTATTGAAGAGTTGAAGTTGCGCCGAAGAAAAGAAGCAGATGAGGCAAAACTAAATAGTATTCATTCATAAAGTGAAAATTCATCAGTGGAGGGATTTTGTTGATCCCTCACCTAACTTTTTTGCTTTCGCTGACACTGCTCATGCAGGAAAAAATTTTTTTTGTGAAAAAAAGAATTATTTTAGAGGAATTTCGCACACTTGTGTAGAAATAGTAAGTATAGCAGTTATAAAGGAGGAGTTTACATGTTAAACTTTAACATTCGCGGTGAAAATATTGAGGTAACTCCAGCTATTCGAGAGTATGTTGAGAACAAAATCGAGAAAGTTGAACGCTATTTTAACGAAGATGTTAACGCCAACGCTAACGTAAATTTAAAGGTTTATAATGACAAGCAAACTAAAGTGGAAGTTACAATTCCAATGAAGAACTTAACTCTTCGTGCAGAAGAGCGTCATACTGATATGTATGCTGCGATTGACTTAATCGTTGATAAATTAGAACGTCAAATCCGTAAGCATAAAACAAAGGTAAACCGTAAATTCCGTGAGCGTGAAGGTACAGGCCTTTATTTTGCTACTTCTCAAGCAGCAGCTGATGCAGTAACAGAGGAAGATGAATATTCAATTGTTCGTACAAAGCAATTTGATTTAAAACCGATGGATCAAGAAGAAGCTGTTTTACAAATGAATATGCTAGGGCATGATTTCTATATCTTTACAGATGCAGAATCAAACGGCACAAATATTGTCTATAAACGTAAAGACGGTAAATACGGCTTAATTGAAACAACCTAAACTTTAATATGCACAAGGGCTCTCGCCATAGCGGGAGCTTTTTTTATGAGCTTGCTTTTTAGCCTAGGGACTCTGTTTGCATGAATCTGTTATACAATGGTAAAATGAAAGTTGAGACTATATAGGAAGTGAAAAAATTCATGGTAAACCTATTAAATAAATTATTTGATTTCAATAAACGTGAACTAAAAAAATTAGAAAAAATCGCTGACCAGGTTGAGGGATTCGCTTCTCAAATGGAACAGCTTTCAGATGATCAATTACAAGCGAAAACAGAAGAATTTAAAAAACGCTTTGCCGACGGAGAGCCTTTAGAGTCGATTCGTGCGGAAGCTTTTGCGGTATGTCGTGAAGGGTCAAAGCGTGTGTTAGAGATGTACCCATTCCGTGTACAAATTATGGGTGCTGCGGCATTAGATGAAGGTAATATTGCGGAAATGAAAACTGGTGAAGGTAAAACGTTAACGGCTACGATGGCTGTTTACTTGAATGCCATTACTGGTAAAGGCGTACATGTTGTGACAGTCAATGAATATTTAGCAGGTCGTGATGCTGAGGAAATGGGACATCTGTATAATTTCTTAGGCTTAACGGTTGGTTTAAATTTGAACAGCCTGTCAAAAGAAGAAAAACGTGCAGCCTATGAAGCTGATATTACGTATGGTACAAACAATGAGCTAGGCTTTGACTATTTACGTGATAATATGGTGCTTTATAAAGAGGAACGTGTACAACGTCCGCTACATTTTGCGGTCATCGATGAGGTTGACTCGATTTTAATTGATGAAGCGCGTACGCCATTAATTATTTCGGGGCAGGCTGGGAAATCAGCGCAGCTTTATAAACAGTCTAATGCGTTTGTTCGTATGTTAAGTGCGGAAACGGATTACACATATGAAGAGTCGACAAAGGGTGTTACATTGACAGATGCTGGTGTTGAAAAGGCAGAGAAAGCATTTGGCATTGATAACCTATTTGATTTAACACATGTACGTTTAAACCACGCGATTAACCAATCGTTAAAGGCACATGTAAGTATGCATAATGATGTTGATTATGTTGTGCAAGAGGGCGAAATCATTATTGTTGACGGCTTTACAGGTCGTTTAATGAAAGGTCGTCGTTACTCAGATGGGCTGCATCAGGCGATCGAGGCCAAAGAGGGTGTAGAGATTCAAAATGAATCGATGACGATGGCGACAATTACGTTCCAAAACTACTTCCGTATGTATCAAAAGCTTTCGGGTATGACAGGTACAGCGAAAACAGAGGAAGAGGAATTCCGTAATATTTATAATATGAGTGTTGTGGCGATTCCAACGAATAAGCCGATTGCTCGTGATGACCGTCCTGACTTAATTTTTGCTTCGATGGAAGGAAAATATAAAGCGGTGGCGGCAGATATTGCAGAGCGCCATAAAGCTGGACAACCAGTTCTTGTTGGTACGGTTGCTATTGAAACATCTGAAATTATTTCGGATTTATTGAATAAACATAAAATCCCACATAACGTCTTAAATGCGAAAAACCATGAGCGTGAAGCAGAAATTATTGCGAATGCTGGTACGAAGGGTGCCGTAACAATCGCTACGAACATGGCTGGACGTGGTACAGACATTAAGCCTGGAGAAGGTGTAATGGAGATTGGCGGTTTAGCGGTAATTGGTACGGAGCGTCATGAATCTCGTCGTATCGATAATCAGCTGCGTGGTCGTTCTGGTCGTCAAGGGAACCCAGGGGTTACTCAATTCTATCTGTCACTAGAAGATGAATTAATGCGTCGTTTTGGCTCTGATAATATGAAAAACATGATGATGAAATTAGGGATGGATGATTCACAGCCATTACAATCTAAAGTTGTTTCAAGAGCAGTAGAATCAGCTCAAAAACGTGTTGAAGGTAATAACTTCGATGCTCGTAAACGTTTATTACAATATGATGATGTGCTACGTCAGCAACGTGAGATTATTTATCAAGAGCGTTACGACGTATTAGAAACTGATAATATGCGTGTGCTTGTTGAGTCGATGATTCAAGAAACAATCGATAACATTGTCGCAGTGTATACGCAAGGTGAGCAAAAAGATTGGAACTTAAAAGCGATTGATGACTTTGTCGCAGCAAACCTATTAGATGAAGGCGTTCTGAAGGTGGAAGATTTCCAAGGTAAATCTGCAGAAGAGATTAACCAACTAATTTCGAACGCTGTCCAAGTACGTTATGATGAAAAAGAAGAACAGCTGACATCAGAGCGTATGCGTGAATTTGAAAAGGTTATCTTATTACGTTCAATTGATACGAAGTGGATTGATCATATTGATGCTATGGATCAGTTACGTCAAGGTATCCATCTTCGTGCATATGGTCAAAATGACCCGCTTCGTGAGTATCAACAAGAAGGCTTTGCTATGTTTGAAGATATGGTTGCTTCTATTCGCGAAGATGTAGCAAAATATGCGATGAAAGCAGAAATCCATAATAATTTAGAGCGTGAGGAAGTTGCAAAAGGTCAAGCTGTTAATCCGAAAGAGGATGGCGGTTCAGCTCCGAAAAAACAACCTGCCCGTAAAGCTGAAAATGTCGGACGTAATGATTTATGTCCATGTGGAAGCGGTAAGAAATTTAAAAACTGCCATGGTGCAGCTCAATAAGTGTATGATGACGAAAAAGATCATCTTAACGATAAGTTAAGATGGTCTTTTTTCTATGTTTGAGGATATCTTCACGTCCGATCTCCTTACTGAAAATTTTGATGTTAGTTAGTCGATGAAAGGGAGGAGCCTTTTCCTAAGCACATTGCACTTCACAATGCCTGAGAGCAGACAACGAGAAAAGGTTTGACCATTTATACTTTGCTATAGAGTTTGTAAGTATATTAGAAAATTCAGAAAAAGATATATAATACTACAACAATAGGTAAATAGTTCAATAAAAAGGGTAATGATTATAACTTTTTTCTGATTTATTATGAATGTGAAGCAATAGTCTGAAAGTTTCAAAATGGGGAGCGGAGGGGGTGATTGATATGCGGAGATAAAAATCCTCGAGAACTGTAGTCATGGGAAGACCTTCTCGAGGAAATACATTGGAGTATACCAATATATTCATTAGTATACTCCTCTTTACTAGAAAAAATAAAGGAGGGTTAATAATGCAATGTGCTGACATTATGAGTAGCGAAACGATGCTGTATAAGCCGGAGTATGATGCCTTGGGAAACTTGTGCACGCGCGTAATTGAAAGAGATAACGAATATATTTCAAAATTAGCGCCGACAAAATTAATGGATTATAATCTCCGATATTTTGGTTCAAGCTTAAGAGGGGCTTTCGATGGCTCGAGAATGATACTAGGAAAGCTGAATAAAAATCCAATAGTTGTTCATGAACGAAGTAATATTGTATGGTTTCCAAGTAAGTCTTATATACGACCTGAATGTCAATGGTTTGCTGTCCATCATATCCAGGACTATCAAGCTATGGATAAAAAGAATACAAAAGTATTTTTTATGAACGGCTATGAAATTGAGGTGGATCTAAGTTTCAGATCATTTGAATACAGAATTCAAAGAGCGTATTTACTAAAATATAAACTGGAGAAACGAACGAAGTTACTAGTTCAATATGATCAAGGTAGAGTATTCCAGCGAATGACGAACAACGTGATCTTTGACGAAGAAATTCAAAATGATTGAAACAAAACAAACGATGTCGTAAAAAAGTATGTTTTCCTTCGTAAAAACGTTATAATAAAGAGATACGGGGTTTCAAAGAAGTGGTAGAAGTATTTTAAAATCATTTCTTAATGCTTTTAAAAAACAGAATGGTTGTTATAAAAGTGCCCCATTAAAAACGTTCGGAGGATTTAACAATGATTGAATTAGCAGATGTACGTAACGCGTTAGACACTTCAGCCAAAAAATTGGCGGACTTTAGGGGGTCTCTTTGACTTAGAAAACAAAGAGGCACGTATGCAGGAATTAGATGAAATGATGCTTGAGCCAGGCTTCTGGGATGACCAGCAAGGGGCGCAGGTAATCATTAATGAGGGCAATGGCTTAAAGGCAATTGTTAATGAATATAAAGATTTAGTGGAAACACACGAGAACCTAGATATGACGCTAGAGCTATTACAAGAAGAGCCTGATGAAGAATTGCAAGAGGAGCTAGGCAATGAATTAGCAGAATTCCAGCAAAAAATGGGCGATTTTGAGCTGCAATTACTATTAAGTGGCCCGTATGATCAAAACAATGCGATTTTAGAGTTGCACCCAGGAGCAGGTGGGACGGAATCTCAGGATTGGGGATCAATGCTACTTCGTATGTACACACGCTGGGCGGAAAAACGTGGCTTTAAAGTGGAAACAGTTGATTATCTTCCTGGTGACGAGGCAGGTATTAAATCTGTAACATTGTCTATTAAGGGTCATAATGCTTACGGCTATTTACAAGCAGAAAAAGGTGTCCATCGATTAGTACGTATTTCACCTTTTGACTCTTCGGGTCGTCGTCATACATCATTCGTATCTTGTGATGTTATGCCTGAATTCGATGATAATATTGAAATTGATATTCGCACAGAAGATTTAAAAATTGATACGTATCGTGCAACAGGAGCAGGTGGTCAGCATATTAATACGACAGATTCAGCTGTTCGTATTACGCATACTCCAACTGGTACTGTCGTACAATGTCAGGCAGAACGTTCACAAATTAAAAACCGTGAAAAAGCCATGACGATGTTAAAAGGGAAGCTTTATCAATTAGAGATTGAAAAACAGCAAGAACAGCTAGATGAAATCCGTGGTGAACAGAAGGAAATCGGCTGGGGTTCACAAATTCGTTCATACGTATTCCATCCTTATTCAATGGTGAAGGATCATCGTACAAATGAAGAAACAGGTAATGTAGGAGCGGTGATGGATGGCGATTTAGATCCATTCATTAATGCATACTTACGTTCAAAAATCGGGTAATGAAGTCCCCTCAGAGGCACAGTAAAATTGTGCTTTTGAGGGGGTTTTTTCTTCACTTAGTAGAAGATTCAACCTCTGCAGCTGCGTTAGCACTACGTTTTTGCACAAAAGACATTTGCCGCTGCCGCTTCGCTTTCGCGCAAAAAACATCTGTTGGTCTAAAGCCTCCGAACGCAATGACGTACGCCAAGGCGAAATTGATTGCTTTAAAAAGGTGGGTGATTCGGGGTGTCCTGACTAATCTGCTTGCGCTCATTCATGTAATGTTTATATAACATCGATGCATTGACAAATTGCTTGCTCATCGAAGCATATTGAATGGGTAATTCAATCTGTTTATCGTTTTTCAGTGTGACGATACAGCCCGTTTTACTAGGTACAATATTCGAAATGGCGTGAAGTCCAATCCAGATGTTGTGGATAGAGTTTGGCGAATAGATTGGTAGAAAAATACACGGATAACCATAATCATAAGCAACAACGATTGGAAGCTTATGCTGATTGCCGAAGAAGCGTTTGGCGGAATGTTTTGCTGCTTCATAGGTTGTTCCTAGTGAAATACAAGATTTTCGTAATATATGCATTGGCTTCCGTGTGACGATCAGTTCATTATGCTTATCAATTACCCGAGTGAAAATTTTAGAGTCGTACTGAACTGGTTGAAGTAAATAGGTGTTAAAAGAAAGTAAATATCCATTGACGTAGTTTGCTGACATCTATGTAAGCCTCCTTTTCTATTTATTCTTGAAGTGTAAAACACAAAATTAAATTCAGAAAATATAGATAAACGAAGGAGGTCCGTGCTATTTCAAGCAATTGCTTAGAAAAATTGCTTAAAATAGCACGAGAATAATAGTAAATCGAAATGATTTTCAGTTCTTAAACATTGCATTTTAATTTCAATTTTCTTATAATTTAGAAAAGGATCGAGGTGAGATCGTTGGATAAATATTATTCGTATACAGATTTTCTAAAAGCCGTTGGTCAGACAAAGAAAGTTGATGAGGCAGAGAAATTATTAAACGAGATTTATTTAGATTTATTTTTAAATCATATCCAGCGTAAGCATCGTGAAGAGCAGCTCATGGTTCTGATAGATAGAGCACTCGATGACAAAGATGAAAACGCATTTCATCTATACGCAAACGAACTAGTAACTTTACACCAAGATACAACTGAATAATATGACGAGCCCGCTCTCTGTTATTGGAGGGTGGGATTTTTTTGCTATTTTTTTGCGAGATTGGTGATAGGAACCCTCGAATTCGTTAGGAATGTAGAGCAAGTACCTGGTCTCTTTTGTAGAAAAAAGATTTATGTATACACCGTTATAGAAGTAAAGTGTCCTAAGTTGTGTCTCTTCTTTTAAAATTTTTCTCCAAAATTTTTTTATAGTGTCACAAATCCCCATTAATTTCAGTTATATAGGTTAGAAAGGAGGGGAGACATTTGACTGTACCGAATAAATCCAAGGAAAATGCCAATTTAGATATAAAATCTATCGTGGAACAAGTTCAAACAGGTGATATTCATGCCTATACAGAAATAATTCGTTGTTTTCAAAAACCAATCTATATTTACTGCTATTATCTTTTAGGAAACAAAGAAGAAGCTGAGGATGCTACACAAGATATTTTTATAAAGGGCTTAGAGAATATTAATAATTTTTCTTATACTGTTTCCTTCTCAGCATGGCTTTATAAAATTGCTCATCATCACTGTATTGATTTAATAAAAAAGAAAAATAAAGGCTATAAATTTTGGACAGGTTTTAAGAAAGATCATGCGCACAATCACACGCAGGAACAAGAATTTCAATATGACGATATCATTCATGAGTTGTTAGAACAGTTAAATGTGGACGAAAGAAGGATTCTGCTACTTCGATCGATAGAGGAATATAGCTTCGACGAAATCGCTTCTATTATGGAACTTAAACCGACGACTGTTCGAAAAAAATATGAACGATTACGTAAAAAATTGATGAAGAAGAATAAGTTAGGAGGGGAAATTTATGAGCACTCGTTCAAAACAGGAGGATAAAGAGTTAAATCAGTTAGAAAGATTAATCCGAGAAACCCCAATGGAAATTGATTTAGTTAATCGTACAATGAACAAATATGAAAGCAGTCGTTATACAAAGCAGTCAGAAAGTTCTAGAACCCCTAAGAAAATCCGTCAAAGAGTGATGATGATAGTAGCCTCGGCAGCAATCATTTTTAGCCTTGTATTTGTCACTAGCTTAATTTCACCAACGATGGCTGCGACGATCAAACAAGTTCCTGTACTTTCATCTATTTTCAAACTTGCTGGTGATCTTGGTCTGCAAATTGCTGATGAAAAGGGACTCTCAACTAAACTGAATACAATTGTTACTCATGATGATTTTACATTAAATGTATCAGAAGTAGTGTATGACGGTGCACGTGTTTCAATAGGTATTGAACGCCTTCATAAAGAAGATGAGAAGGAAACGTTAATGGAACGTATCAATAATATCGAATTGCTAATTAATGATGCTCCTGTTAAATCTATTGGAATTGTTATGAAACCAGGTAAAGATAATGATTCTGCTATTATTGAGCTTTCTGATCTGAGAAATCAGGGAGGAAGTCCTTTCCCAGAGCAGTTTGATTTAACAGTATCGGCTACAATAGCTGGTATACAGGATCCTTTCAAAATTGATATTCCTGTGAATAAAATCGAAAACTATCTGACTTTACAACCTAATGTAAGTCGAGAATACAAAAACATTCATTTTAGTGTTGAAAAAGTCGAATTTACACCAATAACGACAGGATTAACTACACGAGTCGTTTTGACTGACAACTCAATTTTCACACTACCTTTACTAACGATGGGTGTAGATATTTTTGATGATCAAGGCCATAAACTTAAATTGATTGGCGGAGATGGTTGGAATGCTACAAATGGAAACATTCATATTTCTGATCGTAGATTCCAACCATTTGAATCTATTCCCAAAACAATAACCCTTAAGCCGTATATACATCTCTTTGATGAAAAAGAAATGTGGGTATATCAAATGAATGAAAATGGTGACCCGAAGATTCAATATATTCCTGAGCTAGAGGTTACACTACCGATTAACTCCCAAAAATAAAAAAGTAGAGAAAGTGAGGTTTGTCTCACTTTCTCTACTTTTTAGTATTTCAAAATATTTACTTTGAAAGTGTAAATATCATGTGGATCCCTATTAGATTTAAAAGCTTTCCCTCGAGCCGACTCCCGCCTTGCAACTAATACACTGACAATACCAATTTATTACAATATAAGTAGCTTCAATGAAGATATTATGTTTAATATCTTTTTTGACAAGTAAAACCTAGAAATATTCTCTTTTTTGTTGAACTATTTTGAAAAAAGAAAAATATGCTAAATTTAGCATTATGTGAATAGCAAAATGCAGAATAAAGGTGCTCTTTTAGGAGCTTAATAGGGAATTCGGTGCAAATCCGCAACTGTTTCCGCAACTGTAAGTGTAGATGACTACAGAAATTACTACTGTCAAACGAGGAAAAATGCCTCCAGTAGATGGAAAGGTTCTGAATAGGATACACGAGTCAGGAGACCTGCCTTTATTCCATCGTATTAACTCTCTTCGGAAGCTAGGAGAACTTACGGCAAATAGATGGACAGGCAAATTGTGTTTTTTGGCCTTTTTCTGTTTTCCTTAGATGCTCTCCCTTTTATTGGACAAGCATCTTTTTTATTTTCCGAGTTAATTGCAAATATATTCACTATAACAAGGTCAGGAGGAGAGAAATGGACGTTTATAAGAAATGGTTGAATATAGCGATTGTCTTTATCTTATCATTTTCGCTATTGTCGCCTGCTGCTCTAGCAGATACGCAGCAAATTGAAACTAGTGAGTTAGAATCTAGCTCCCCTATTAAATCTAATGGTGAAGAAGCTAGCGTCTTCCCAGAAATCACGAGTAATACAGATGAAGAAGTAGTAATTGATAAATCATCATTACAAACGGCAATTGAGAAGGCAGAGCAAAACAAAGCACCCGTAAAAGTAAGTGATGATGGAAAAGATATAGACCCTGCTGATTACTGGGTAACTCAAACTGAACAAGATGTGTATACAAATGTAATCGTATCTGCACAACAACTATTAGCAGATGAACATGCAATTCAAGAAGACATTGATGCGAAAGTATTTACTATTGAAAATGGTAGTAATAAAGCAATTATTACATCAGAAAGTATTCAAAAATATCTTGAAAAGAACATTAAAAATTTTGTTATTCAAAGTGAAAAGAACTTCAAAATAGAAGTACCTACTTCAATTTTTAGTGGCATTAAGCTTACTGAAAAAGAACAATTAAAGGCATCCGTAACGAAAGATGCTAAAAATAAACAATTCACTGTCACATTCGAAATTGAGAATGCTGATGGTAAATCAAAGTCAATTTCTATAGATAAAGAATATTTAAAAGTGACATTACCAGCTAACGAATTAAAATCAAATACAGTCGTTTTACAACTTGTTGGTGGCGAATACAAACCTGTTCCACATAAAATTGTGAACGGTGAAATTGTCCTATTCACAAAAACAAGTGGTACCTTCGTTTTAAAAGAAAGTACAGTAACATATAAGGACACTGAACATTATTTAGCATACAAAGAAGAAATAGAATTTTTGGCGAGTCGACACGTTATTCAAGGAACTACATCAGAGACATTCGAAGCGAATATATCAATTACTCGTGCGCAATTTGCAGAATTAGTTAGTCGCGCACTTGGTTTACAAGCAACAGGTGAAAATCCATTTGACGATACAAAAGGTAAATGGTATGCGACAGAAATTCAAGCTCTGTACGAGGCGGGTATTACAAAAGGTTCAACTGCTTCAACATTTAACCCAGAGGTACCAATTACACGTCAGCAAGCGGCCGCATTGATGGCACGCACTTTAGAATATTTAAATGCGGATGTGAAAGCTGGTGGAGAGATTAACTTTAAGGACGCTAACAATATTAGCTCTGAATACCTCCCTTATATTAAGCTATTAAATAGTCTTGATATTATGTCAGGTATGCAAGATGGTTCCTTTGATCCTACTTCTTCAATTACTCGTGGGCAAACTGCGAAAATTTTAAAACGTACGTTAAATATCGCAGGCATCATGTAATTTCTTTACTAACCCAAACGCTCAACGCATTTGGGTTAGTCCCTTTTTAGAGAATGGAGGTTGTTCAAATGAGAAAAAATTATCGATGTTTATCATAGTACTTACTCTGTTACTTTCTGCTGTGACTCCGATTCAGTTAAAAATTCTCCCATCCCTATAGGTGGTGAGATCCAAGCTGATCAGTTCTACTGGTAACCCGAGCAGTTTTTCATTCAAGCTGATCATATCTCCAAGCCACCCGATCAATTCTTCGGTCTACCTGAGCACATTTCTCCCCCTTAGATTCAATCTCCCTAGACTCCGCCTGCATAACCCTTTAATAGACCTGAACCTGACGAGCAATTCATCACCAAACAGTGAAATTTGTGCTAAGTTCAATTTACATCATCTCATCCCGATTAGTTAACATTTGGAAAGGGTAATCTATTTATAGATAGGTTACAATTAACTATTTTGGTACATACGTTCTATAGGATTCATCACAAATATAGAAAATGAAAAAATATTTACAAACATTCGTTCGTTAAATGTTCGAAATTTTAATAATGCTATGCTAAAATATATGTACAAATTGGAAGGAAAGGACGGGGACATGCGTGCAAACATTTGATTTACAAGCGCCATATACGCCTAATGGAGATCAGCCACAGGCAATTGTGGAATTAGTGGAGGGTGTACGTGCGGGTAAACGTCATCAAACATTACTCGGTGCAACAGGAACAGGAAAAACGTTTACGATCTCTAATGTCATTAAACAAGTAAAAAAACCGACACTTATTATGGCACACAATAAAACATTAGCGGGTCAATTATATAGTGAGTTTAAAGAGTTCTTCCCTAATAATGCAGTTGAATACTTTGTCAGCTACTATGATTACTTTCAGCCAGAGGCCTATGTACCACAGACGGATACTTATATCGAGAAGGATTCAAGCATTAATGATGAAATTGATAAGTTGCGTCACTCTGCAACATCTTCATTATTCGAGCGTGATGATGTCATTATTATTGCATCCGTGTCCTGTATTTATGGTCTAGGTTCTCCAGAAGAATATCGTGAAATGGTCGTATCGGTGCGGACTGGAATGGAAATTGAACGTAATCAGTTGCTTCGAAAATTGGTCGATGTACAGTATGAGCGTAATGATGTGAGTTTTACACGTGGTACGTTTCGGGTACGTGGCGATGTAGTGGAAATATTCCCAGCATCCCGAGACGAACAATGTATCCGCGTGGAATTTTTTGGGGACGAGATCGATCGAATTCGCGAGGTGGATGCGTTAACTGGTGAAATATTAGCGGATCGTGATCATGTAGCTATTTTCCCCGCATCCCACTTCGTTACACGAGAAGAAAAAATGCGGAAAGCCATTGAAAATATTGAAAAAGAGTTGGAGGAGCGTCTAGCTCTTTTACGTGCAGAGGATAGATTATTGGAGGCACAGCGTTTAGAGCAACGTACTCGTTATGATTTAGAAATGATGGGTGAAATGGGCTTTTGCTCAGGTATCGAAAACTACTCGCGTCATTTAACATTGCGTGAAGCGGGGGCAACTCCATATACGCTACTTGACTATTTCCCTGATGATTTTTTACTTGTTGTCGATGAAAGTCACGTTACTTTGCCACAAGTTCGAGGGATGTATAACGGTGACCAAGCACGTAAAGGTGTGCTAGTTGAGCATGGCTTCCGTCTGCCATCAGCACTAGATAACCGCCCTTTACGTTTTGAAGAATATGAGAAACATATACATCAAGCTATTTATGTATCAGCAACACCTGGCCCGTATGAGCTTGAGCATACTCCGGAAATGGTGCAGCAAATTATTCGTCCAACTGGGCTGCTTGATCCACAAATTGAGGTACGTCCTATTGAAGGGCAAATTGATGATTTAATCGATGAGATTCAAGGTCGTATTGCTCGTAATGAACGAGTGCTCGTTACGACATTGACGAAAAAAATGTCAGAGGATTTATCAGCTTATTTGAAAGAAATGGGCTTAAAGGTAGAGTACTTGCATTCAGAGATTAAGACGCTAGAGCGAATTGAAATTATTCGCGAGCTACGTAAAGGTACTTATGATGTTCTAATCGGCATTAACTTATTGCGAGAAGGACTAGATATTCCAGAGGTTTCTCTTGTGGCGATTTTAGATGCTGACAAGGAAGGATTTTTACGTTCAGAGCGTTCATTAATTCAAACGATTGGACGTGCCGCACGTAATTCTAATGGTCATGTCATTATGTACGCAGATAATATGACGGATTCGATGAAAAAGGCAATTGAGGAGACGAAACGTCGTCGAACACTACAAATGGCGTATAACGAAGAGCATGGCATTACACCGAAAACGATTGTTAAGAAAATTCCTGATGTTATTCGTGCGACACAGGTAGCAGAGGAAGAAGAGACTTATGTAGCGAAGGCAACAAAAGGTAAGAAGCTGACGAAGGCGGAAAAAGAGCAGTTACTTGCTTCGCTAGAATTAGAAATGAAGGAAGCAGCAAAAGCACTCGATTTCGAACGTGCTGCTGAGCTGCGCGATACAATATTTGAATTGAAGGCAGAAGGGTGAATGGCTTGTGAAAAATACTGAAATAGTCGTGCAAGGCGCACGAGCACATAATTTAAAAAATATTAATGTCACAATTCCCCGTGATCAACTAGTCGTGCTAACAGGTTTATCAGGCTCAGGGAAATCATCATTAGCGTTTGATACGATTTATGCCGAGGGACAACGTCGCTATGTAGAATCACTTTCAGCCTATGCCCGTCAATTCCTTGGTCAAATGGATAAACCAGACGTCGATGCGATAGAGGGATTATCCCCTGCTATTTCAATCGATCAAAAAACGACGAGCCGTAATCCACGTTCGACAGTTGGGACAGTAACAGAAATCTATGATTATTTACGTTTGCTATATGCGCGCATCGGTAAACCTATTTGTCCAAATCATGGCATTGAAATTACTTCCCAAACGATTGAGCAAATGGTCGATCGTTTATTAACTTATCCAGAAAGAACGAAAATGCAGTTGCTTGCCCCAATGGTAGCAGGGCGTAAGGGAACGCACGTAAAGCTACTTGAGGATTTAAAAAAGCAAGGCTTTGTTCGAGTACGTATCAACGGGGAGCTACGTGATTTAGATGATTCGATTGAACTTGATAAAAACAAAAAACATTCAATAGAAGTTGTCATCGATCGTGTTGTGATGAAGGAAGGTATCGCGGCACGTCTTAGTGATTCCTTAGAGACAGCATTACGTTTGGCAGATGGGCGAGTACTTGTCGATGTGATGGAACATGAGGAATTATTATTTAGTGAGCATCATGCTTGTCCATTATGTGGATTTTCAATCGGGGAGTTAGAGCCTCGTATGTTTTCATTTAATAGTCCATTTGGAGCTTGTCCAAGTTGTGATGGTTTAGGCTCGACACAAGAGGTAGATCTTGATTTAGTAGTACCCGATTGGGATCGAAGTTTATTAGAGCATGCGATAGCACCGTGGGAACCGACAAGCTCTCAATATTATCCACAGTTATTAAAGGCTGTGTGCGATCATTATTCTATCTCAATGGATGTACCCGTAAAGGATCTTCCGAAAGAAAAGATGGATAAAGTTTTATATGGTTCTGGTAAAGATAAAATCCACTTCCATTATGAAAATGAATTTGGCAATGTGCGAGATCAAATGATTGAATTCGAAGGTGTTGTACGTAATGTGGAGCGCCGTTTTAAGGAGACAACGTCTGATTACGTGCGTGAACAAATGGAAAAATATATGGCGCAGCAAGCATGTCCATCTTGTAAAGGATATCGCTTAAAGACTGAAACATTAGCTGTAAAACTAGCAGATAAGCATATTGGTGAAGTTACACAGTATTCGATTCAAGAAGCTGATACATTTTTCAAAGAGCTGGATTTATCAGAAAAGGATATGAAAATTGCTCGACTTGTTTTACGCGAAATTGAAGAGCGACTTGGCTTCCTTGTCAATGTAGGGTTAGATTACTTAACGTTAAGTCGAGCTGCAGGAACACTTTCAGGGGGAGAAGCTCAACGAATTCGCCTTGCGACACAAATCGGCTCACGTTTAACAGGTGTGCTCTATATTTTAGATGAGCCATCAATCGGGCTGCATCAACGTGATAATGACCGTCTTATTAGTACACTGCAAAATATGCGTGATATTGGCAATACGCTTATTGTTGTCGAGCACGATGAAGATACAATGTTAGCGGCGGATTATCTCATTGATGTTGGTCCTGGTGCAGGTGTACATGGTGGTCAAATTGTAGCGGCAGGAACACCGCAGGAAGTAATGGAAAATGAAAAGTCATTGACGGGGCAATATTTAAGTGGCAAGAAGTTTATTCCACTACCAATTGAGCGACGCAAACCGAATGGACGCAAATTATCGATTAAAGGTGCCAAGGAAAATAATCTTCGAAATGTGAAAGCGGATATACCACTTGGCTTATTCGTTGCCGTAACAGGGGTTTCTGGATCAGGTAAATCAACACTTATAAATGAAATTTTATATAAATCGTTAGCTCAAAAGCTAAATCGTTCAAAGGTGAAGCCAGGAGAACATAAAGAGGTAACGGGGATGGAAGAGCTCGAAAAGGTTATTGATATTGATCAATCACCAATCGGTCGTACACCTCGCTCTAACCCTGCTACGTATACAGGCGTTTTCGATGATATTCGAGATGTTTTTGCAACAACAAATGAAGCGAAGGTACGTGGCTATAAAAAAGGTCGCTTTAGCTTCAACGTTAAGGGAGGTCGCTGCGAGGCTTGTCGTGGTGACGGTATTATAAAAATTGAAATGCATTTCCTACCAGATGTTTATGTGCCATGTGAAATCTGTCATGGGAAGCGTTATAACCGTGAAACACTTGAAGTGAAATATAAAGATAAAAGCATTGCGGATATTTTAGATATGACGATTGAAAACGCAGTCGTATTCTTCGAAAATATTCCGAAAATCCAGCGTAAGCTACAAACGATCGTGGATGTAGGATTAGGTTATATGAAATTAGGACAACCTGCCACAACGTTATCTGGTGGTGAGGCACAGCGTGTAAAATTAGCCTCTGAATTACACCGTCGTTCAACGGGTAAATCATTCTATATTTTAGATGAGCCGACAACGGGCTTACATGCACATGATATTGCACGTTTACTCGTTGTTTTACAGCGCCTTGTAGAAAATGGCGATTCAGTGCTAGTCATCGAACATAATTTAGATGTCATCAAAACAGCAGACTACATTATCGATTTAGGACCTGAAGGTGGAGACAAAGGTGGTACGATTGTGGCGACAGGTACACCAGAAGAAGTAGCTGAAGTCAGTGGCTCTTATACAGGTAAATATTTAAAGCCAATATTAACAAGAGATCGTGCGCGTATGGAAGCTGTTTTAGCCAAGGCTTCTCAATAAAGTCCATAGACTCTAAAAAAGTTCGCAAATTTCCTAAGGGGATTTGCGAACTTTTTTACGATAGGGGCATACTACGCAGGTGGATGTCGATAAACTTCAAAAGTTGGGTGATAAAACGTAAAAGTTTGTCGATAAAAATCAAAAGTTGGGTGATAAAATTCAAAAGTTAGATGATATTATATTAAAACGGAAATCAACCCCACGTTATGGTAATGAGCCTAAAAAAAGATATATTCCCAATTTTTCATTTTTTGGTGAAACTTTTCACAATACGTTTCGTATAAATAATATAACGAACTGAGGGAGGCTATTTTAATTATGCAAAATGAACGTCAACGAATTTTAGAACTTGTGGAAAAAGGTACAATTTCAGCGCAAGAGGCGATTACATTATTAGAAGCATTAGAGCAACCTAGCAAGTCTACTCAACATGTTATGAATGATGTGTCAAATGAGGACCAGCATTCCTCAACAGAAAAAGAGTCAGTATTTAAAGATGAAAGTCAAAAGGATCAACAAACACAAAAAGATGAAGATTTCTCTAAATATTTCCAAGAAGAAATGCGAGATTTCCGTAAAGATTTATCACAAATAGGTTCACTCTTTATGGATATGATGAATACGGCAGTAAAAAAGGTCAAAGAATTTGATGTAACTTCTCCATTCGGTGATAAATTCGAATTTACACATACGGAAGAAGTAGCAGCTGAACATGTAGAAAAAATAATTGCTGAATTACCGAATGGCAATTTTTCAATAGAAACTGCTGAAGGGGATAGCTTCCAAGTCATTTGCAAGGTAAAGGCACCTCTTGTTAATGATAGTGAAGAGGAAACACGTGCTAATTTCCTAGAGCAATTTGTTGTCAAGGAAGATGGCGATTCACTACGAATTTTAAGTCAACTTAAGCTTGTGCAAGTAAATGTTAAAGTACTTGTTCCAAAGGATAAATTAGAAAAATTATCAGTACGTTTAATGAACGGAAGCGTTACTTTACAGGATACGGATTTCGAGCATTTAAAAGTAAAGACATTAAACGGTGCGATTAAAGGCTCTAAGTTTAACTTTGGCAAGGCAGAAGTAGATTCTTCTAATGGTTCAATTGAATTAACAAATGTTCGTGGTAAAGATTTAGAGGCTGAAACATTAAATGGCCGTGTCTATTTAGATGGCGCATTGGATGAAGTTGAAGCAAAATCGGTTAATGGACATGTTGTAGTCACAACTTGCTCTACCAATTCATCGAAAATCAAAGCACAAACAGTCGCAGGAGCTGTTGAATTGTATGTACCACGTACAATCTCGTTAAGCGGTAAAATTGTTACGAATTTTGGTAAAATAGATGTGGGTATTCAAGATGCCTCGAAAATTGAATCACAAGATCAATTTTTATCAAAAGTAGTACGTTTTGATAAAGAAGTAGAGAATGCTAATCGTCTATTTATCGAAGGTGAGTCTAAAACAGGTGCAGTTTTAGTACGCTATACAACGACTGACGAGCAGCATGTTTAAGTAACTCAAGCATTCAGGCTATGTAAACCAACATAGCTTGAATGCTTTTTTACTGCTTAAAAACTTTAGCAAAGCAGAAATCGACTTTCCTCTAATGGGCTCGATTTCTGTTTTTTTGTATGTCGAGTTTATAATACTTTTATGGCAATCAGATAACGAAATAGCAGGAACTACCACGGAATGAAATGAAACTGTAATAAAAAAGGTAGAAATAGAGTGTTATAATAGGTAGCGAAATACCTCTTACACGGTAAGAGATTTAGGTGGTTTAAATATGATAGAAATGAAAAATGTGACAAAGAAGTACCCAAATGGTGTTGTTGCGACAAATGGGATTTCCGTTAATATAAAGCAAGGTGAGTTTGTCTACGTTGTAGGTCCAAGTGGAGCAGGTAAATCAACATTCATTAAACTAATGTATCGCGAAGAAAAAGCTACTTCGGGAGAAATCACTGTTAATGGTATAGATTTAGCTTCATTGAAAAATAAAAAGGTACCTTTTTTACGACGTCAAATCGGAGTGGTTTTCCAAGATTTTAAACTTCTACCTCGTTTGAATGTTTATGAAAACGTAGCGTTTGCATTAGAAGTAATCGAGGAGGACCCAGTGGAAATTCGTCGTCGGGTGATGGAGGTTCTAGAGCTCGTGGGGCTGAAGCAAAAGGTAAGAATGTTCCCTAATGAACTGTCAGGTGGCGAACAACAGCGTGTTTCGATTGCACGATCGATTGTAAATGTGCCGAAGGTCGTAATTGCGGATGAACCTACTGGGAATCTTGACCCTGAGACATCTTGGGAAATTATGAATTTGTTTGAAGAAATTAATGCGAGAGGTACAACTATAGTAATGGCAACACATAACCGTGAAATCGTAAATAAGATTCGTCGTCGAGTAATTGCAATAGAAGGCGGATTGATTGTCCGTGATGAGCACGGAGGTGACTACGGCTATGACATTTAATACGTTAAAACGTCACTTCAGAGAAAGTGTAAAGTCTCTTGGCCGTAATAGCTGGATGACTATTGCCTCCGTAAGTGCAGTAACAGTTACATTAATATTAGTAGGCGTCTTTGCGCTTATTATGATGAATTTAAATAAAGTAGCATCTGATTTAGAAAACGATGTTGAAATAAAAGTGTTAATTGATGAAACAGCAGATAAAGCTGATGAAAAAGCGCTCATGGCAAAAATAAAGAAATTACCAGATGTCGAAGAGATGACCTATTCGACAAGGGAAAATGAATTAAGCAAATTAGTAAAAGATTTTGGGGACGATTTTAAACTATTTGAGCAAAGTAATCCATTACGTAATGTTATTTATGTGAAGGCTTCAGATCCTCAGCAAACAGCTACTGTTGCTAAAACAATTGAAAAATTTAATTATTCATATGACGTTATGTATGGTGAAGGCAAAGTAGAAAAGCTGTTTAACTTCTTAAATATTAGCCGTAACGTAGGGATCGTGCTTATTTTAGGATTATTATTTACAGCGATTTTCTTAATTTCTAATACGATTCGAATTACCATCATTGCACGTCGTGATGAAATAGAGATTATGAAACTTGTCGGAGCAACGAATTCATTCGTACGTATCCCATTTTTATTAGAAGGAATGTGGCTCGGAATTTTAGGTTCTATTATTCCGATTGCGGTCATCGCAACCCTTTACCACAATGTATATAAAATTATTGCGCCTCGATTAAAAGGCGAACTTATTCAAGTACTTGATTTCTCACCTCTTGTGTACCAAGTAAGCGGTCTACTATTACTGATTGGTGTGCTAATCGGTATTTGGGGAAGTTTCATGTCAGTACGTAAGTTTTTAAAAATTTAACTTTCGTTAGGCTTCACACTAAGTTACGTTAGGCAGAACGAACATCAACCAACATTAATAGTCGAAAAGGAGTTCAACCGGTGAAAAGTATGGCGAAAAACTTAATGAAATCACTTGCTGCAGCATCTGCACTATTTCTTTTTATCCAAACTCCATCAGCTTATGCAAATAGTTTATCGGATTTAAAAGATGAAAAGAAACAAATTGAATCAAAAAAAGATGGCATAAATTCATCCATCAAAAATAAATCAAATGCTATTACAGTAAATGAAGACAAGCAGCAAAAAATATTAGATCAAATTCAAACATTAAATGCTGAAATTGATAAAACGAATAGTAATATTAAAACTGTATTAGCAGAAATTCAATCTACAAATAAAGAAATAAAGTCTTTAGAAGATGACATAGCAGAGCTTCTACGCAAAATTGAAGAGCGTGATGTACTGTTAGAGGATCGTGCTCGTGCCCTCCAGGCGGGCGGTTCCGTTAGCTATTTAGACGTATTACTTGGTTCTAATAGCTTCGTAGATTTTATCGACCGATTCTCTGCTGTTAACGCATTGCTTGAAGCGGATCGACAAATTATCCAGGATCAAAAAGATGACAAGCAAAAATTAGAGGAACAAAAGCAAGTCTTAGAAAGTAAACGTCAAAAGCTCGAAGATAAAAAAGCTGAGCTTGATCGTTTAAAAGCATCATTGAATGGACAAAAAGCTGAGAAAAACAAATTAATTGATCAATTAGAAAAAGAACAAGAAAAGCTGAAGTCTGAAAAAGTATTGCTTGAGAAAGAATATTCTGAGGCTCTTGAGATTAGTGCGGATTTACAGCAAAAAATCATTAATGAGCAAAATCGATTAGCTGAAATTGCTCGTAAACAAGAAGAGAAACGTAAGGCAGCCGCAGCCGCAGCAAAAGCATCTAATTCAAGTAATTCAAGTAATTCTAGTAATTCAAGCAATAATAGTGGTGGTGGGTCTTCAACAGTCGATGCTCCACAATCGAATGGTACATGGATTAAGCCAACAAATGGTCGTTTAACATCACCTTATGGCTGGCGTAATATTGGCGCAGGTCCAGAATTCCACTATGGAGTCGATCTTGCAAATAGTACAGGTACTCCAATTTGGGCAGCTGCAGACGGTGTTGTTTCTTACGCTGCACCACTTAGCACGTATGGTAATGTTGTCATCGTTACACATTCTATCGACGGTCAAATTTACACGACTGTGTATGCACACTTAAATTCTTTCAATGTTAGTGTTGGTACAGAGGTATCCCAAGGTCAGCAAATAGCAACAATGGGTATGACTGGACGTGTAACAGGACCTCACTTACACTTTGAAGTGCACATCGGCCCTTGGCAAGGACAAAAAGCCGGAAGTGTGAATCCATTAAAATATATTCCGGTATAAACATATTGAAAGCTATACATTAAGGTTCTTCTAATGTATAGCTTTTTTGTTTGCCGTTCATTTCTCTTCAGTCTTTATTGTTAAAAATATAGGCCAGGTTTAAGTTGGACCTAGCGTTTTGTGGAAGCCTATTTCCTAGTATGGCACTATTTTATATTTATCGTATGAATACCTTGGTGGGTATTTCAATAAAATTGCTCATCAAGAGTCTATTTTTTGCATGTTTCAGGGAGATTTTTTGAACACAGTGTGAAATGACAGTTCATATAAAGAATATATGCTATGCTGAAGCTATCTTTTTTGTGGAGGATTTATTAGGTGAATAATACAGAATGGTTCTCTATTCGGGCACTAACATTACCAGCAACAGCTATCGCTCTGCTTGTGGCATTTTTCATTGTGTGGCTCGTTTTACGGGTACAATTTCCGAAGAAATGGGCGGGGGTATATGGTGACGCGGTTTTTACCTTTATTCTCGTTTGGAAATTTAGCATAATTGTCACTGATTTTAAAGCTGTTATAGCGCAACCGTTTGCGCTCCTTTATTTCAATGGTGGAACAATTGGTGTCTTTTTAGGGGTAATGGCAGCATCGCTACAGCTTTGGTGGAAGCGCCAAAAAATTCATTTTGACGAAACTGGAATCGCTGCTTGTAGCTGGGCAATCATTTTAACGCAATCGGGCTATCAATGGCTTGTGGTGTTACTAAATGATAATCCAACCAATAGCGAAGTGATTACTTTAATCGTGCTAAGCGCACTAACAGTCCTCATACTATGGAAAATAACCGCTATCAATCGTGCACTACTTTTATATACGATTGGTCTTATGATGGTGGTCTTCTTTCAGCCGCATGGTTTATGGCAACCGGCTGTAGGGGTGAGCGTCATATTACTTATAGTAGGTATAGGGATTCAGCGTTTTGCTGGCGTAACTAAATTATTTGGGGGTAAGGAATGAAAAAAAATATTGGACTACTTATCGTCGTGTTATTAGTAGTCGCGATGATTGGTACATATGTTAAACAGCAGATTGATAAGGATCGTGAAATTGAAACAGCTTCTCTTGGGAAAGAAATGGATGAACGAAAGATTGGTTTAAACAATGGAGATACGCCACCGGATTTTACTTTAACAAGTTTGGATGGCAAAAATGTGACATTGAGTGAGCTTCGTGGAAAAAAAGTCGTGTTAAACTTTTGGGCAACATGGTGTCCACCATGTAAGGCAGAAATGCCACATATGCAAAATTATTACGAACAAAATGCTAAAAAAGATAATGTAGAAATAATAGCTGTCAATTTAACAAAGGCTGAACGAGATGTTACAGAGGACGCAAAAATAGATTCTGTCATGACATTTAAAGAAAGTTTCAATTTAACATTTCCCATTTTACTCGACCAGAAAAACTCAGCCGGCTTAGCCTACCAAGTAATAACGATTCCTACAACCTATTTTATTGATTCAAATGGATATATTCGACGTGCTATTACAGGGCCGATGAATACGGAAATGTTAAAAAGCTATGTAGATGCAATGGACTAAGCAAATAATAAATTTCAAAGAATCTGCTCGTTTCACGGAAGAAACGAAGCAGATTTTTTTATGTGAATATTCCCTTGTTTATCAAATACCCGCGGAAGAAAGGTGAATACCCGCGAATGGGGAGTGAATACCCGCGGAAGGAAGGTAAATACCCGCGAATGGGGAGAATACCCGCGGAAGGAAGGGAAATACTCGCGAATGGGGAGTAAATACCCGCGGAGGGAAGGGAAATACCCGCGAATGGCGTGTGTACCCGCGGAAGGAAAGGAAATACCCGCGGAAGGAAGGTAAATACCCGCGATACGCGATAGAATACTCGAGCAAGAAAGGCAAATACCAGTTGTCCGCAATAGAATACCCGAGCAAGGAAGATAAATACCCACGATACAAAATAGAATACTAGCGAAACAAAAATCATAGGATTCAACAAAGTATTTTGAAGCTTAATCTTGTATGTTTGAAAAATAAAATTCATACAGTAAAGAGACGGAGGAGGGAAGGTTTGCGCAAAATAATGGCGGGTGTTGGCGTACTTGCTAGTAGTCTATTGTTAGGGAGTGGCATTTATTTTGACTGGTTTAATTTAGGGGATAAAAAGGAACCAGTCGTTACAGAGGTTGATTCGATTAATGAAGCGATAAATTTAATTGAGGAAAAATCTGTATACAATACGAAAAAAGGTGCATTGGTGGAGGGGGCACTTCGTGGTATGGCAGATGCTATTAAGGACCCTTATAGTACCTATTATTCGAAGGAAGAGGCGGAGCAACACCGACAAATGTTAGCTGAGGAAAGAGTGGGTATTGGGATTGAGCTAACTGAAAATAACGGGAAATTTATTGTTGTTTCTCCAGTCCGTTCGTCTCCAGCAGATAAAGCAGGAATGCGCTCTCTTGATGAAATTGTACAAGTTGATGGCGCTCGAGTGGAAGGTAAAAAGATGAGTGAATTAATGCAATTAATTCAAGGTGAGAAGGGGACGAAAGTAACGATTGTCGTCTATCGTCCAAGTGAGGATAAACATATTAAAATGACGATGGAACGAGCAGCAATTTCCAATAAAACAGTAACGAGCGAAGTTGTGAACGTGGAAAATACGCCGATAGGTTATGTGGAAATTTCAATTTTTGGTGAGAAAACGGCAAATGAGTGGGTTGCCGAAACAAGTAAATTGCTTCGAAAAGATATAAAAGGGTTAGTAATTGATGTGCGGGATAATCCAGGTGGTTATTTACATAGCGTCGCAGCGCTACTGAGCACAGTATTGGAGAATGGCAAAGTGTTTGCCTATATGCAAAATGCTGAAGGTGCTATGGAACCATTAAAAACGGAATCAAAAAGCTTTGATGAAAAGTATTTACAGACAATGTACAAAATACCGATTGTTGTTTTACAGAATGCGGGCAGTGCATCTGCTAGTGAAGTACTTAGTGGTGCTTTAAAAGGCTGGGGACGTGCTTCCCTTGTTGGCGTCAAGAGCTTTGGAAAGGGGACGGTACAGGAGTCATGGTCTCTGAAAAATGGTGGGGAGCTTAAATTGTCCACAAATAAATGGCTGACACCAAAGCGCGAATGGATTCATGGGCAAGGGATTGAGGCTAATTTACTGATTGAACAAAATGAATTATTCGCTTTCCAAATGCATCCACTATCAGGCAAGTTTAAAGTGGGAGATATGAGTGAGGAAATTGCTTATACGCAAAATGCTTTAAAAAAGCTAGGTTATAAAATTGCTCGTTTAGACGGTTACTTGGATGAATCGACGGAGGAGGCTGTTAAGCTTTATCGAGACGATAAGAAATTGAAAAAAGCAGAAGAGAATAGTAGTATAGACACTACCTTCTTTAACAGCTTAAACGAAACGTTGAAAAAATATAAAGAGGATCGTCAAAATGATTTACAGTTCCAAATGGCGACAAGCTTTTTATTGCATAATATTGAAGAATAAATAATAGTAGATGTGTTGATTTGGGAAATATGGGTCGGTAATAGGATTATTTTGCTTTTGTATCACCATTTTTAGCTGATTGTAGGGCCACTTAGTACTCCTATCATAGAGTAAAGGAGTAGCCCGTTGTAGCTTTGTAATTAAATTTACGATATTAACCTTGATATGGGGACATATAGAAAGAGCATGTTTTGAAAAAAAGATTGATCAAACATGCTCTTATTTAATTTGACAGATTAAGTTAAACATAAGCTTGGTTATTTTTAAAAATTGTTGCTAAGCCCTCTGTTAGTTAACAATTAAGTTTATCAGTTGTAATATGATTAGTCGGAAAATTTAGATACTTTAATTATTTCTTCAGTAGGAGACAATGCCGCTTCGGCAATATTCTTGTTACTGTTGGCTAAGTATTGCTTAATTAAGTGGTAGCCAATACCCCTCAAATCCCTTTAATAATTGACAAATTTATTATGGTTAAGCAAAATTAACTTAACTAAAAATAAATGAATTAGGGATGATAAATCTATGCATGATTATCTAATAATTATAGACAAAATCAATCAACAATTTGAGCAGTTCAAATTGTTAGTTTTACAAGAAACAAAAGAGGTAGAAGAATTAGAGAACTTTCACTTAACTCCTCAACAAGAAATTATTATGTGTTATATCATTCGTAGCGAGCCGGTAATTGCGAAAGATATTGCAAGTCATTTTGATATTTCAAAAAGCGCGGTTAGCCAAGTGATTTCAAAGCTAGAAGAGATGAAAATGATATATCGTCAAGAAAATTTAACAAATCGTAGAGAGACCTTTATTTATCTTGGGGATAAGGGTCAAGAGTTTCATCAGCTTCTTAAAAAAATTGACGACATTCTTGTAGAAAAATATTACTCAAAAGCAAGCTTAACAGAGTTAAAAAATGTTTTGGATACATTAAATAAGATTGTCGGAACTAAAAAACTAAGTGATTAAGTTAAAAAAGAATAACTTTAGAAAAATGTTACCTAATCAATTCCTGAATTTAGGATAAGCTGAATAGTGTATGAAAAAATATATGCTACGTATTTTTTCATACGACTATGTTATTTTAATCTATCAATCATTTTTAATATTGGCTTTAAAATAGTAGAACTGATCTTCTTTTTTTTCTTTCCTAAGCAATGGATCAAGCTCTTCACCTTTCACATAGTGATCAAAGAAAGCCAAAATATACCGATTCATAATTGAATGGAAATGACTTATATCAATATTCCATGACAACAGAGGAGAGAGAAAGGGGAAATCTGTAAAAGAATAATGATCTCCGGCTATAAAAGTAAGCATAAAAGTATCGCCCTTTATTCCCTCTTTATAGTGAAAATCAGCAAGTTCTGTAATTTTATCATGATACTTTTGAAACTCTTCTGAAGTGATATTTGTATATTGAATTTCTTCATCAGGTATATAAAGATAATCTTCATCTAAAATAAACATAAAAGATTGTTCAAATCCTGAGCCGGCTACTGGTTCATGCAAAGGCCCATCTATATTGATTCCTGCAGAAATCCTACTATCATCCAACAATGCTTGAGCAGCTGTTGACCCCCCATATGAATGCCCGAATATCCCGATTCTGTCCATGTTCATCTTTCCAGTAAATAAACCTTGAGGATCCTTATCATTTATTGTTTTTAATTGATCTAGCACATAGCTCATATCTTTTGATCGCCTTTTGACATCTTTCTCATCTTCAATATCAAAAGAATAAGAATAGGCGTCTGTCTGATTCATGATTTCCCGTCCATCTGGAAACTTAGTATAGGCTGCATCATTAGTATGGTCAACGCTGACAACAACGTACCCATGACTTGCTAGCTCCTCCATTTGGGAAAAACTTTGCATTCTGGTACTGCCATATCCGTGAGAAAATAAAAGAACCGGAAATTTATCTTCTTGATTGGATACGGCTATATCTTTTATGCTGTTAGTTTGTCCATACTTCAAATACTCAAAAATAAAGCGCGGAGCAGAAAAAATGAATTCCATCGTTCCCGACCATTCTTCGTAAGGAAAGGATTCATAATGAATATCCTTCGCATCACCTTTCACCTCTGCTGGATACCATATTTGTATCATCAATTCCCGAGCTTTTTGTTCCGAGTCATGTCTGGATTCATCTATTAAATGCCTTGAGTTCATACCAACTTCAAAAGGACCTGCAGGCTTTGGGAGTTGAAATACAGGCATGACAGTGACTAAACCAAAGCTGCTAATCGAATAAATGGTAATAAACAAAATATAAAAAAGTTTTTTGCCCTTCCTTTTATTTTTCGAGCTTACAACTATGGCTTTTTCTGCGTTCCTTTGTACGAATGGCTTTATTGTGAATACAGTTAAAAGAATAAATAAAATATAGGTTAATCCCATTTGCCATCGATAACCCTCAAGCCCCAAATGAATAATCAAAAGGATAAGTGCAGTGATATTAGTAATAATTTTTATTTTATTACAAAATTCAAACAGAAAAGAAAAAAGCCACAAAATATGAAATGCAATTAAAATCCCTTCAAACAGCCTCATTAATCTCAACTCCAATTCTAAAAATCATTAAGTTTAGTTAACTGTACTTAACTATATATAGCGAGAATTTAAATGTCAATTTTTTCAGAAACATTCTAATCTATGAATAGTGATCAACTCCAAAAAATTCGGAAAGTTGTAAAATTTAAACAAAATTTATTTTACAAAACATACATCTGTAGCGGAAATAGCGTCTTCTAATTGTATAAAAATTGTTACTAATACACCTGCAACGTTAGTTAAAATCTGTGACTCAGGTTGAAATACGATAAAAAAATAAGAATAGCAAGCTTTCTACTAGTTTGTACTACGCAAGAGTGTAGTCGTTTGATACAATAAATTCATAGTATTCTAGATAGAAACGGCGGGTGTTCGTATGGTTAGTGATATATTAATAGAAATTGTAACAGCGATTGGCCGCTTTTTAATCAACCCATTAATGTATATCGCCATTTTATTTGCGATTTTATTAGGTTATAGTCGTGTAAAGCAGGAGCGTAAATTTTTTAATAGACGTATTATTTGGGGTTGGACAGAGCTAATGGGGCAATGGAGATATGGTTGGTTATCTGCCCTCCTTATTTCACTAGTAAGTGTTGGTTTAGGTTTAACGGTGCCAAAAGTTTTTATAATGATTTTAATCGCTATTTCTGCATTGGCGCTATTATTGTACTTCATTAATGCCCTTTCACCTATCTATACGATGGGGTTTGCGACGTTAGCGATATGGTGGATGTATCAATACAATTGGACATTTTCTTGGTGGAACATCTCTTTAGAAGGTGTAAATTTATTAGATGGCTCCATTGTAACGATTACGATTTTAGCAGGTCTATGTGTGATTGCGGAGGGCATGTTAATTCGTCGAACAGCAATAATGGTCACGACGCCGCAAGTTGAAAAGACGAAGCGAGGCATGCAGGCAATTGTCTATCGTTCAAAAAATGTATGGGTACTACCCATCTTTTTTGTAATACCTGGTGATATTATTCCGGTAGATTTCCCATATTGGCCACAATTTACATTAGGAGAGAGTACCTTTGCACTTGTACTTTTCCCAGTTGTTATAGGCTTTTCAAAGCTTACTAGAAAAGAATTACCGGCTTTGCAATTGCCTAAAATTGGCCGATCCGTGCTAATGCTTGGACAATTAATTTTAATAGGTGGTCTCGCAGCAGCCTTGGAGCCATTCATCGGCTTTATAACGCTAGCAATTGGTGTAGTGATTCGTATCATCATTTCAATCTTCTACGCGCTGCAGGATAAAACGGACATTTATGCGGTTGCGCCAAGTTCAAAGGGCGCTATTATTGCGGCAGTTTTACCTGATTCACCAGCTGAAAAAATGGGCTTACTGGCAGGGGAATGTATTCGTAAAGTAAACGGTCAGGCCATTTTTACTGAAAATGATTTATACGAGGCTTTGCAATTAAATGCTGCCCATTGTCGTCTAGAAGTAGTAGATCGCAACAATGAAATACGCTTAACACAGCATGTTATCTATAATAATGATCATTATCGTATTGGATTATTACTAGCTGAGCCGAGGGATATATGATGGATGTTTTCGGGAAAATGATGTTAGCGTTATTTTTACCAGCTTTACTCGTATTATTGTTTACTAGAATTACGTTTAATCGGTATGTCGCTTTAATATTGGCAATTGCTCTTATTGGGGCATCTGTCTATGCAGGTTATACTTCGCCGCCTATTATTTTCGTAATCGATGCATTTTCGTTAACAGTAGGCTTTTGGCTAGCAAGTAAAATGAAAAAATAAAGGTACCGTTTAGGTTAATAGAAAAGGTCAGTCTAAAGTGATAGCTTTCTCACTTTTAAGACTGACCTTTTTACATGAAAAATCTTACGGCTGCCATAATGATAACCCCTGCTACAACTGTAATAGATAAGCTTTTGGTAACAAGTGCAATAATAAGTGTTGGCACAAATGTAATAAATACAGGCCAATCAAGTGTAACCATTTTTCCGTTTTCGGTATCTAATAAGTTTTCGATGACAAGAGCACTCAAAATACAAACTGGGATAAAGCTTAACCATTTTAATACGACCTCTGGTAGTTTCACACTCCGGACGAACATAAAAGGGATAATACGTGGTAGCCAGGTTACAAGTGCACAGCCAATGATGAGCCATACCATAGTAGCGGTTGTCGTCATTTATCTGTCACCACCCCTATAGTTGCCACAATCATTGTTGAAAGAAGAACAGCCACATGCGAAGGCACAATATAAGAAAGACCATACATAATGACAACCATATAGCCGATTAATATAAGATAATGCATGATTTTACTTTTGCCTACACTGCTAAGCTGAAGAACAAGGAGTGCCACAAACATAGCAATCAAAGCGAAATCTAAACCCCATTTTTCAGGATTTGCTACCCACTGTCCCAAGTAGGCGCCAGTTACACAAGAAAGAATCCAAAAGGAGTAGGCAGTTATATTCAGCCCATCCATCCATTTGCCATGTAGCTTACCGGTTTGCATTTGCTTCGTAACTGCTACACCAAATGTTTCGTCCGTTAATAATGTGCCGAAACCAATATTTCTTAGCATAGAATAGCGCGTAAAATGAGGAGCTAATGTTAAACTCATTAGTAAATGGCGTAAATTTACAACAAAAATGGTTACAATAATAGCAGAGGCAGGGCTATTTGTTAAAAGTAGTGCACAAAAGATAAATTGTGCAGAGCCTGCATAGACGAGTATAGTTAAAAGTGCAATTTCGAGTACAGATAACCCAGAAGCGGAACCTACAACACCGAAAGCAAGTCCAATACTAATATAACCGAGTAAAGTGGGGATGCAATCTTTCACGCCTTGTAAAAAGCTATCGTCTGGCGTGTTTACCGTTTCATTCTGAAAATCAGTTGTACTTGTCATAAAATAGATCATCCTTTCTAAAAAATTTCCATGTATACTAATGATGGAATAGTTTGATAGTTCGTAATGTTTATTAAAGTATACATATGTCTTATAAAATAAACAATAGGAATAGGTGAATTAAAATGGAACAAATGAGTCGAAATTTAGCATTTCAATTAAAGAAGATTCGACAACAGCGTCATTTAAGCTTAGACGATGTTGCCAAGGCTACAGGTGTAAGTAAAGCGCAACTTGCACAAATTGAAAAAGGAGAGGCCAATCCCACAGTATCAACGATTTGGAAAATTGCTGCGGGAATGCGCACTTCATTTTCTTCGTTATTACAAGCACCCACCGCACACTTCATGAAATATAGTAGTAAGGATGCGCCACATGTAGATGAAGATGAAGGTCGATATCGTGTGTATTCCATTATTCCTTATAATCCAGAACGTGGCTGGGAGCTGTATAAGATTGAAATGGAGCCCGGAGCCCTTAGCAGGAGTGAGGCTCACACAGAAGGGGTAGAAGAAACTGTAACTGTTATCCAAGGACAAGCCATTATTTCTGCTGGAGAGATGCATGAATTACTGGAAGAAGGGGATACACTAGTATTCTCAGGACATCAACCCCATGAGTATAAAAATACTTCGGAAAAGTTAACGGTTTTACATTTAATTTTGCAATATAAGTAGAGGTGTCGATTTTGAGTGAATGGTTTACTGTAGATAATATCGAGAATATTGCGGCACAATATCGAACGCTTGGCCCAGTCATTGGATTATTTTTAACGTTTATAGAGGCGTTTTTTCCATTTTTACCTTTGGTCGTGTTCGTTGTCGCCAATGCGAGCGCATTTGGTTTATGGTTAGGTTTTTTATTATCCTGGATAGGTTCTGCAGCTGGTTCATATGCAGTATTTTTGCTTGTCCGACATTTTGGCAAGCATCCAAAGCTCCGATTTGTCACAGGCAGTAAAAAAGTACAGCAGCTAATAAAATGGGTAGATATGAATGGTATTAGTCCTCTGTTCGTGTTACTTTGTTTTCCTTTCACACCCTCAGTTGTTGTAAACATTGTAGCGGGGCTATCTCATATTCATAAAAAGTTTTATTTTGTGGTGTTATTGGCTGGGAAGTTCGTTATGATTTTAGGAATGAGCGTGCTCGGTTACGATTTAAAAGCGCTTCTAACAAGTCCTGTAAGACTAATTAT
Organism: Lysinibacillus sp. NPDC056232; assembly: GCF_042267565.1. Taxonomy (NCBI): domain Bacteria; kingdom Bacillati; phylum Bacillota; class Bacilli; order Caryophanales; family Bacillaceae; genus Lysinibacillus; species Lysinibacillus sp. NPDC056232. The sequence goes on from NZ_JBHJTF010000004.1 coordinate 44,314, forward strand.
TGCGGCTGTTGCGATTGTCGTGCTTTGGTGGATCGGCAAGTTTATAGAGAAACGATTAAACGCGCGTGTAGAGAAAGATTTAAAGCATGCGCGAAAATTGACGAAAAATCATTAACGTTGAAAGTTGAATATGCACATCTTACCCCTTTTATCATGTAAAATGAGAGAAGGGGTTTTTTATCTTCATTAATAAAGGTAAGGCAATGCAATGCTCGAAAAACATTGAGTAGCGCTTAGATAAAATATTTTAAAATGCATAGGTAGAGTAGCAAAGTGATCGGGTCAGTGCGAAAAGTGATCAGGTAGAACCGCAAAGTGATCGGGTCAGTGCGAAAACCGCTCAGGTAGACCAGCAAAGCCCAGGTGTTTCACAACAACAATCACTTTTTAAAATAGATAATTAACAGGAGGGGAAAAGTACATGACATTGCGTATCGTATCAGGACGTTCAGGAACAGGTAAATCAACGTTTATTCATCAAGAGATTGTCGAACAACTAAAAGCGGATCCGTTAGGTCATCCAATTTTTGTAATTGTTCCCGACCAAATGTCGTACTCAACGGAGTATGAGCTAACGAATAAGCATGGCTTGCAAGGCTTAATTCGTGCGCAGGTCATGACATTTAAACGATTGGCATGGCTAGTGTTACAGGAAACGGGTGGTATTGCTCGAAAAGAAGTAAATGGCTATGGTTATCGAATGCTTATCCGTAAACTTTTAGAGGAACAAAAAAGTGAGTTTTCGTTATTTCGACAAGCAGCTGGGAAACGAGGCTTTACAGAAGAAATTGAAACGCTATTACGAGAGTTTAGTCGTTATAGTGTAAATAGTTCAGTGTTAGCTGAAGTAACAGCATCTTTGAAGGTCATTGATGCGCCTAATACATTGCAAGCGAAGGCTAATGATTTACAAGTCGTTTTACAAGCTTTGGAGGAACGATTGGGCACGACGTATGTCGATAGTGAGGGGTATTATCCGATTTTAACCGAGCATCTGAAATACTCTGAGACGATGAAGCAGGCGTCCATTTATATAGATGGTTTTACTGCATTTACTGTAAGGGAACTAGAGCTTGTAAAAGAGTTATTAAAGGTGACAAAACAGGTAACGGTAGTTCTTCCCTTTGACCATATTGAAGAAGTATATGATGAGCAATCTTTATTCCATGAAGCTGCTTCTACTAACCAACGTTTACACGACATTGCCTATGAAGAGGGCATTGACGTTGAAGCACCATTGCACTTCTATCATACGCATCGTTTTCAATCTACTGATTTACAGCATATGGAAGCTGGGTTTGCTGATTTGGTGCCTCAAACGAAAGAAGCTTCAGGTGATGTGATGGTACTTGAAGCATCTAATCGACGTGCGGAGATACATGCCATTGCCCGGGAAATAACAAAGCTGACAAGAGAGACGGGGTATCGTTATCAAGATATAGTACTTCTTTATAGACAAGCAGAAGTCTATGATCCGCTTATTACAACTATTTTTCAGCAATATGATATTCCTATTTTTACAAATTCGAAAAAGACGATGCTTCATCACCCTTTAATTGAGCTTAGTCGGTCGGCTTTAGAGGTTATTACTTCTGGTTGGAAATATGAACCAGTTTTTCGTAGTGTGAAAACAGATCTGTTTTTCCCATTACATGCTGAGTTAAATGTTTGGCGAGAGCGTGCGGATCGTTTAGAAAACTACTGTTTAGCACAGGGGATCTTTGGTGAGCGCTGGTTTGAGGAAGCTCGATGGTTTTTCAAAAAGTATCGTGGGCTTGAATTCCATTCACGCGTACAAACGGACGAAGAACGTGCTATGCAAGCAGAAATCGAGGCCGTTCGCGATGAAGTTCGTCAGCCGCTCCAATTATTACAGGACAAGCTAAAAGTAGCGACAACAGGCAGAGATGTTGCGACAGCTTTATTTGAGCTGATTGAACGTTTACATGTTTATGAAAAGCTTCAAGCAATGAAGGACCGTGAACTTGATCGAGGTGATGCATTAGCTGCAAGTGAGCATGATCAAGCTTGGAAAGAATGGATTGCAGTGCTCGATCAGTTTGTTTATATGTTTGGTGAGCAGGAGATGTCTGTAGAGGAAGCGGCAAAAATTTTAGATGAGGGCTTTGATACATTAGAATTTTCGCGTATCCCACCTACATTAGATGAGGTCATGGTAGCGACCGTTGATTTAGCACGTTTATCGAATATAAAAGTCGCTTTTGTCTTAGGGATGAATGATGGGGTCTATCCTACTCGTATGGAGTATGAGGGATTGCTGTCAGATACTGAACGTGAATGGTTTAGTCAAATTGGTTATGAGCTTGCGCCAACATCTAAGAATCGTTTGCTGCAGGAAAATTTCTTGCTATATCGTGCTTTAACGACGCCATCCGATAAATTATATATGTCCTATTCAACGGCAGATGAAGAAGGCAAGGCACTATTGTCTTCGCTCTATATCAAGAAAATTATCGGCAATGATAGAACGGCTGGCCTTTTGAGTGGTGTCAAGGTCGAGCGAGTGGTTATTGATCCAATTGAATTACTGGATGAAAGTGGTTTACCGTATATACGTCATCCACGTACTGCTTTAGCACATTTAATGGTGCAAAAACGCCAAGCTGAACACAGCCGCGAGCTTGCGCCAGAGTGGGTAGCGTTACAAAAATTTTATAAACAGGACCCTTATTGGGCACTTGTTTATGATCGAGTTTTACATCCAATCACTCATAAAAATGAGGCAGAGCCTTTAGAAAACTACATTACGCAAGAATTATATGGTCAAAAGCTAACTTCTAGTGTGTCTCGTGTTGAGAAATACTTCCGTTGCCCATTTTCGCATTTTACAACGTATGGGCTTCGTCTAGAAGAACGGGCTGAGTATAGACTTGAAACATTTGCAATGGGCGATTTATTCCATGAGGCATTGAAATGGATTACTGAGGAGACACACCGTCTGCAGCTATCATGGATACGTTTAACAAAGCAGCAAATTAAACAATTAGCACGCCAAGCCGTTGAACAAATTGTACCGGTATTTTCACATCAAATCTTACTGTCAAGCGCGCGTTATCGCTACATTCAACGAAAGCTTATTCGTATTGTCGAGCGAACAATGACAGCACTTACACAGCATGCAAATGTATCTCACTTTAAGCCAATCGCTATTGAGGCATCATTTGGACCGGGACAAAATGAACAGCTTCCACCGCTCGAAATTGATTTAACAGGTGGTAAGAAAATGTTAATGCGAGGTCGTATTGATAGGGTGGATAGTGCGTCTATTGATGACCGCTCTTATTTACGGATCGTCGATTATAAATCATCAGCTCGTGATTTAGATTTGAATGAGGTTTACTACGGATTGTCTCTTCAGGTACTAACGTATCTAGATGTAGCGATGGAAAATTCCTCTTACTGGTTACCAGGTGAAGCGGAGCCAGCTGGTGTTCTTTATGTACATGTCCACAATCCAATGCTAAAGCTTGATAAGGATTTAAGCGACAGTGAAATTGAGGAAGACCGTTTAAAACAATACAAAATGAAAGGTCTTTTGTCAGAAAATGCGGAGGCCATTTTATCGATGGACGAGCAATTAGAGGAATCGAGTGGGCATTCAAAAATTATTCCTGTCTATATGAAGAAAGATGGGACACCATCAGAATCTCAGTCACGGGTTGTACCTGTAAATGATATGAAAAATCTACAGCATTTTGTACGGCGCAAGCATCAAGAGGCTGGTAACGGAATTTTAGCAGGGGATACCTCTATTAGTCCGTATAAACTGAAATCAAAAACAGCCTGTGACTACTGTCAATTTACAGCTGTTTGTCAATTTGACCCATCTGATGGCAAGCAAAGCTACCGTCAGTTACAGCAAGCAAAACCGAATGATATCGTTGAGATAATTCGGAAGGAGATGAAGTAAGTTGGTACAAAAAATACCTGAAAAGCCAGCGGAAGTGACATGGACTGATGACCAGTGGAAGGCCATCTATGCAAGCGGCCAGGATACACTTGTATCGGCTGCGGCAGGCTCTGGTAAAACGGCAGTTCTCATTAATCGTATGATTGAAAAGGTAGTGGCGACAGAGAATCCCATCAATGTCGACGAGTTACTTGTCGTAACATTTACAAATGCATCCGCTGCTGAGATGCGTCACCGTATGGCGGAGGCACTTGAAAAGGCTATTGCAGAAAATCCAACTTCCAACCATTTGCGACGCCAGCTAAGCCTTGTCAATAAAGCACAAATTTCAACGCTGCATTCTTTCTGTTTAGCCATTGTTAAACAGTATGCCTATATGTTAGATATTGATCCAGGCTTTCGTATAGCAAATGAGGCAGAGGTCGCTTTGTTAAGGGATGATATATTAGCAGAGGTATTAGAAGATGCTTACGATTCTGAGGATGAGGCTCAGGTTCAAGCAATCTACCGTCTTGTTGATAGTTTTACATCGGATCGCGATGATCAGGCGATAGAAACCTTAATAAGCAAGCTTTATGATACGTCTCGTGTTCATGCGGAGCCCCTAAAATGGCTTCGTAGTCTACCAGAGACATATGACTTAGCAGCAGACGTGACTATTGATGATTTAGAGCTGTCGAAATATGTGAAGTTAACAGTCAAGCATAGTCTTGAGGAGGCATTTGTGTTAATTTCTGAAATGCGTGCCATTACGCTACAGCCCGAGGGACCTGCACCATATGCTGAAACTGCAGAAATGGATTTTGCCATGATTCAGGAAGGCATTCGCATTAGTCGTGAAGGAACGTGGCAAGAGCTCTTTGATTATTTTGGCACGGTGAAATGGTCCACTTTAAAGCGTGTATCAAAGGATGCTTTAGTGGATGTGGAGCTACAAGATCTTGCTAAGAAAAAACGTGAGGCAGCAAAAAAAATTGTGAACAAGCTTAAAGAGACTTTTTTCGTTCGGACTCCTGCACGCTTGCTGGAAGAGATACGATTAATGGGTCCGACGATTGGAACATTAGTCGAATTGACAAATGTTTTTAGTGAACAGTTCCGCATGGCAAAATTAGAACGAGGAATTATTGATTTCTCAGATTTAGAACATTTCGCCTTGCAAATTTTAACTGTAGAAGTCGATGGTGAATTACAGCCTTCACCTGTTGCTCTAGATTTAAAGCAACGTTTTAAAGAAGTGCTTGTGGACGAATACCAAGATACAAATATGTTACAAGAAACCATATTACAGCTTGTGAAAACAGGTAGTGAGCAAGAGGGAAATCTGTTTATGGTTGGGGACGTAAAGCAAAGTATTTACCGTTTCCGATTAGCAGAACCAAAGCTTTTTATGCGCAAGTACAGTGAGTTTCTAGAGGCCCCAGATTTAACGGGAATGCGTATAGATTTAAACGCTAATTTCCGTAGTCGACAAGAAGTGTTGAACGCTACAAACTATGTATTTGCTCAAATTATGGGTGAGCGAGTTGGAGAAATTCTTTACGATGAAAATGCTTCACTAAAGCCAGCAGCACCGTATGATGACAAAGAAGTTCCGGTAGAGCTAGTCATCATGCATCCTCCCGGGGAAGAGGAGCAGGACGAAGAGGCAGAAGATACTGTAAGCGATGCCTCTGAATTAGAGGAATTAAAAAAATCACAGTATGAGGCACGTTTTATCATTGAGCGTATTCGACAAATGATGGAGGACGGGACAACCGTATTCGATACAAAAACGAAGACAGAACGTCCGTTAAAATATAGTGATATTGTCATTTTAATGCGTTCAATGACATGGTCAACAGATTTAGTAGAGGAATTTAAGCTTGCAGGAATCCCGCTCTATGCGGAGTCCTCCAAAGGGTATTTTGATGCGCTTGAAGTGATGATTATGCTGAATGTATTAAAGGTTGTCGATAATCCATATCAGGATATTCCTTTAGCCTCGGTGCTACGCGCTCCATTTGTTGGCTTAACAGAAAATGAGCTAGCGAAAATCCGGCTAGCAGATACAAAAGCGCCATTCTATGATGCATTAAGGCAATTTATTCGAAGTGATGGACATGGTGTGCAATCTGACACTTTTGTGAAGCTTCAACGATTTATGCTAGCATTTGAAAGCTGGCGAGATTTAGCACGACGTGGTTCACTGTCAGATTTAATTTGGAAAATTTATTTAGATACGCATTATTATGAGATGGTTGGAGCGATGCCGAATGGGAAGCAGCGTCAGGCCAACTTACGTATTTTACATGACCGTGCTTTAATGTATGAGAAAACAGCCTTTCGAGGACTATTTCGCTTCTTACGTTTTATTGATCGTATGCGTACACGTGGCGATGATTTAGGAACGGCGAAATCGATTGGAGAAAAGGATGACGTCGTCCGTCTTGTGACCATTCACTCTTCCAAAGGGTTAGAGTACCCCGTTGTCTTTGTTGCAGGCATGGGGAGACCGTTTAATAAAATGGATTTCCACAACCCTTATTTATTCGATCAAGATTTTGGCCTTGCAGTGAAGGCGATTGATCCAGAAAATCGTATTACGTATACGTCTCTACCATTTTTAGCTTTGAAGGAGAAGAAGGAGCTTGAAATGCGTGCTGAGGAAATGCGTGTATTATACGTAGCGATGACACGTGCAAAGGAGCGACTTATTTTAGTAGGCTCGGTAAAAAATTGGGATAAAACCCGCGACAATTGGCTGGATGCACAAAGTTTGCCGGTAGATGCCCCACTACAGGAGTATTTACGCGCTAGAGCTAATAGTTACTTTGATTGGCTTGGGCCTGCAGTTGCAAGACATGCAGATTTTTCAGCCATTGCTACTTCCTCCTATAAGGCATCAGAGGATGTATCGCATTGGTGGGTACGAGCTATTGAAACAAGCCATTATGCGTATGATATACAGGCGTTAGAGGATGAGGTACAGCAATTACTAGAAACGCCAGAGGACGAAGCTTTGCAGGCGGAAATTACGATGCGCTTTCAAGCACAGTATGCGTTTCAGAAATCAACACAAAAACGCTCTAAAACATCTGTAAGTGAAATCAAGCGTTTAGAAAATCTACAGCGACAGGAAGAGCCTGAATATTACTTTTCAGCACCTTCCAAGCAAAAAACGACTACCGTTGCACCCCGTCCAACCTTTTTACAGGACAAACAGATGACAGGTGCAGAAATAGGGACAGCGGTTCATACAGTCATGCAACATGTCCCTCAAAACGGCTTTATGGATGTACAGGAAGTTCAGGATTTTGTCGCTAATTTAGTGGCAAGACAGCTTCTGACCGAGGCTGAGGGGAAAGTTGTTCCATGGAAAAAAATATATAATTTCTTTACAACAGACATTGGACAACGCTTTAAAAAAGCAAAAACAATTCGAAGAGAATTGCCATTTACGATTAGCAGAGTAGATGAAGATGGCGACGCTCAAATTGTTCAAGGTATTATTGATTGCTTATTTGAGGATGAAAATGGTGAATGGATCTTGCTTGATTATAAGACAGATCGTATCCAATCACATTTTGCTGAGGAGCCAGCGCTAACGAAGGAACTCTTAAACCGATATGGTGTCCAGCTCAGAGTTTATAGTGAGGCGATTGAATCGATCCTTCAAATTAAAGTGAGTGATAAGGTTCTATATTTATTTGATATTGAACGGGCTTTACAAGCATAAGTGAACGCGGTGAAAACAGGGCTATCTGATATAGTTTCAGATAAGGGAATGAATGTTAGAGAATCCTGTTTTCCCATATACATAATAGAGGAGGCTATTTTGTGGAGTTAAAACCGACAATGTTGCAGGAACGCATCGCAACATTAGATATTTTACGTGGTATTAGCTTACTAGGCATTTTACTCGTAAATATGTTTGCCTTTTATTTGCCAATGCCCTATATTGATTTGGCATCATGGTTTACAACACCGTCAGATATAGTGTGGCATCAAAATTTAGATATTTATGTACAAAGTAGCTTTTATCCACTGTTTGCCATGTTATTTGGCTATGGACTCGCTATGCAATGGCAGAAAGCACAAAGTCGTGAACAAAATTTTTATGCGATAGGACTGCGAAGACTTTCTGTATTATTTGTATTTGGTTTGCTACATGCTGTGCTCATTTGGTGGGGCGACATTTTGATGATGTATGCATTTTGTGGCATTTTTTTAGTGCTATTACTACGTTTACAGCCAATTTGGTTATTGTCAATCGGCATTATGATTAGTGGTGTCATGCAAGCTTTTATGTTATTTATAGTAGGATTTATTAATTTTAATACAACCATTGATGAGTATTTAAATATTACTTCGGTAGAGCAGGCGATAACTGCTTATGGAACAGGGAGTTGGATTGATGCATTTATGCAACGCTTAACCGATCTATCTGTTCAGGCAGGGATCGGCATGTGGTTTGTAGCATTGTTTACAATTCTACCATTTATGTTAATCGGTGCCGCAGCGTCTAAATGGCGTTTAGTAGAACGAGCGAAGGAATTCAAATGGCTATGGCTGGCACTAGCAATAGCTGGGTTAGCAATGGGTATTTTTATTAAAAGCTCACCGATCATGTTTACGCGTACGTATTTATTAGACTACTTGAAAGTATACATAGGTGGTCCAATTTTAGCAGTAGGCTATGTGGGGCTCATTGTTTTACTTTGTTTACTTCCAGTTGTACCAAAATTACTTAGTCCTTTTGCAAAAATAGGGCGCATGTCGCTAACGATGTACATCCTTCAATCGATTATTGGAACATGTCTATTTTATCAATTTGGATTTGGCTGGTATGGCAAAGTAAGCGTCGCAACAGGCGTGCTAATTGCTGTCAGCATTATTATTGTACAAATGGTTGTGGCAGAAATATGGTTAGCGAAATGGCAACAAGGTCCGTTAGAGGCTTTATGGCGCAAGTTAACTTATAAGGCGAAAACGAAAGCAGGTTAATTGTTGAGGGCTTGACTCTCTTGCAAGAAACGAGCAATCTGCGATGGAAATCAGCCTTCATTTTTAATGTGATGGCAACATAAAGTGAATGAATACGTCTTGTATAATAAGAATAATTTATTGCGATTGGCTCATTATCAAAAGTTGGGATAGCATTTGTTAAAACGTATGTTAGTTGATTGTAGTGGAGGATGGGCGACTCCTTGGGGATCAGCAATAGAGGAACGAAGGCTAAAACCATCACGTCCTGTGATAACGCCTTCGTGACCAACATCGTGTTGGCCCGAGACCCTGGAGCGAGCAAAGCGAGTGAAGCGGCTCATCGGACGCCCCCAGGAAAGCGCCCAGCCGGAACGGAAATCAACCCACGTTATGGTGATGAGCCCACGACTTAATAGGAATAAAAATAGTTGTCGCAAAAGTAAGGCAATTCCTATAATATTGTTGTATCATGTAGAAAAAAGAAGGAGCTCTGAAAATCATGAAAATTTTATCATTTAAATTAGGTGGACATGTAAGCTTTGGACCAAAAGTAAAAAAAGAAGAAGCAGTATGGGATGTACTCGCTATTCAAAATGAACTTCAAGTTCTCCCTTCTTTTTCAAGTTCAATTGTAGATGGCATTGCTTTAGGCTTTGATTTTGTTGAACAGATTCGTAAATTAGTAGAAGCCGCTGAAAAATCAGACCGTGCTAATAGCTTCAAACGCGAATTTACAGTGATCGAGTGGTTATCACCGATTCCACGCACACCAAAAAACATTATGTGTATTGGGAAAAACTATGATGAACATGCTAAAGAAATGGGTGCAGAGGCAGCTCCAACAGACTTAATGGTATTTACAAAATCTCCGACTGCTATTGCTGCTGATGGCCAAACAATTTCTATCCATGCTGATCTTTCATCTAAAATGGATTATGAAGGCGAATTAGCGATTGTCATTGGTAAACGTGGTAAAAATATTCCGAAAAACTTAGCATATGATTATGTATTTGGCTACACGATTGCCAATGATCTAACAGCTCGTGATTTACAAGAAAAACATAAGCAATTCTTCTTAGGAAAAAGCTTGGATGGAACTTGTCCACTTGGACCTTACCTTGTAACAAAAGATGAAATTCCGAATCCACAAGATTTAACAGTCGTAACAAAAGTGAACGACGAAGTGCGTCAAAACGGCTCAACAAAAGATATGATGTTCACTGTAGAATCATTAGTATCGATTTTATCTCAGCATGTAACATTAGAGCCGGGCGATGTTATTTTAACGGGTACTCCAGCGGGTGTTGGCAAAGGCATGAATCCGCCACAATTCTTAAAAGCTGGTGATACAGTGAAAGTGTCCATTCAAGGCATCGGTACTTTAGTGAATCATTTTGAATAATTTTTTCAAATCCGCGTGAGTTTATCTCCGCGGATTTTTAACTTCTTTCAGCAGGTGTCTAAGCATCCGCGAAATAGAGGAACTCAGTTATTGCCATGTCCTGTGGTAATGACTGAGTAACCAACATCGGTGCCGCTGTTGCTACGCTTTCGCGCAAAAAACATTTGTTGGCCTAAAGCCTCCGACGCAATTATGCCGAGGCATAATTGATGTAAATTATATGAACACTATTGTAATGTTTGAAACCCTTTCCATCACATGGTAGGATAGAGTTTGATAGAAAAAAGAATATGAGGTGGGACAATAATGGGATTTTTAACTGACTCAACACATGCGCATATTGCTACTTGGGTAGTTGCAATCGTAATCTTTTTAATTGCGGCATTAATGGGCAAGCAGTCAAAAGGCTTACATATGACATTACGTTTATTCTACATTTTAATTATTATTACTGGCGGGGCACTATTCTTCCAATATCAAACTAATGATCCAATGCTTTATGGCCTGAAATTCTTAGGCGGTATTTTAGTCATTGGTATGATGGAAATGGTATTAGTTCGTCAGAAGAAAAATAAACCAACTGGTCTGTTTTGGATTTTATTTGCGGTATTCTTATTCATTACATTATTCTTAGGCTTCAAACTGCCAATAGGACTACATTTCTTGGCATAATTATTTAGAAAAGTCGTGAAGATTTCGCTTCACGGCTTTTATTTTTGCGGGAAGGTAAATCCGTTCAGACAGCTTGAGAAACTGCACAGGTAAGCCAGAGAAGTGATCGGGTAGGTCAGAGAAGTGATCAGGTAGGACAAAAAAGTGATCAGGTAAGCCGGAGAAGTGATCGGGTAGGACAGAAAAGTGATCAGGTAAGTCGGAGAAGTGATCGGGTAGGACAGAAAAGTGATCAGGTAAGTCGGAGAAGTGATCGGGTAGGACAAAAAAGTGATCAGGTATGCCGAAGAACTGCTCGGGTCCCGGTCCAAGCTGATGAATTGTATTTGAAGGAGAAGTTGACACCTTTTTGTCGTAATTCATTTTGCATTTTCGGAAAATATTTTGAAATGATAGCGATGGGACTATTTTATTTGGTAAAATGACGATGGATTGGTTTGAAAGAGAGGGAATAAAAGTGAAATTCAAGAAGTGGATAAGTGCAACAGCTGCATCGCTTTTACTAGCAACTTCATTAGTGAGTGCTACACCAATTGCACATGCTGATGAAGCGTCGACAAGAACGATTGCAGAAGAAAGCATCTATGATTTACTCGTTGACCGTTTCTTTAATGGTTCGGGCACTAACGATTTTGATACAAATACGCAAGACCCTACTAAATTTGCAGGAGGCGATTTTGCAGGTTTACAGGATAAATTAAAATTTATCGGAGAGATGGGCTTTACAATCGCTTCTATTGGCCCGATTTTTGCCACTGAGAAATATGATGGATCGATGCCGACGAGCTACTCTACAATAGAGCGTCATTTTGGGACATCTGAGGAGTTTCAAAGTGTCATTGAGGCTTATAAAGCTAAAAATGTATCGATCATGGTTGATTTTCCACTAAACAATGTAAGTCCGAATCATGAGTGGGCAAAAGATCCAGCGAAAAAGGACTGGATTGCCTCAACAAATGATGGACAAGTACAGTGGGACTTAACAAACAAAGAGGTACAAGAAGCACTTATTAAATCAGCAACAGACTTTGTCTCTACATATGATGTTGGTGGGTTGCGTTTAACAAATATTGCTGGTGCTGATACAGAATTTATCAATACAGTGATTAAGGCATTAAAAGATACGAAAAAATCACTCTATGTGATTTCAAATGAAGAAAGTAATGCAAACTTTGATGCAAGCTTTTCTAAAGCTTCAGCTGATATTTACCGTAATATCTTTAAAAATGTTGATATGGATTCTACTAAGTTGATGGAACCTTTTACAGGTAAGAAACCAACTCAGATTATGATTGATTCGCTAGAAACGCGTCGTTTTACATTTGATTCTGCAGCAGAAAATATGTTCCCACCAACGCGTTTGAAAATGGCGCTGGGTGCTTTATTTATGATGCCAGGAATTCCAGTTGTACAATATGGTTCGGAAATTGCGATGAACGGGGAAACAAAGCCGGATACGCACCAAGCATTTAACTTTAAAACAGATACAGAATTAATCGACTATATTAAAAATGTCCAATCTTTACGTAATCAATCTGAGACATTACGTAATGGTGATTTTGAAGTTCTCACAAATGAAAATGGCCTACTTGTATTTACACGTACGTCCGATAAAGAGAAATGGATCATCATGGTTAACAATACAAGTAAAACACAACGCGTTGATTTAACACCTGCTCAGATTGGTGAAGGTAAAATGCTAAATGGTATTTTAAATGAAGAAAAAGTTCGTATTAATGGAAAAGACGTTTATCCGGTTATTTTAAATCGCGAAATGGTAGAGATTTATCAAGTTAGAAATGATGAAGGTTTAAATGTACCTTATATGGTAGCACTAGGATTTGTATGGCTATTATTCATAGGATTTGTAGTTGTTATTATTAGACGAGGTAAAGTACGACGTAAGGAACAAGATGCTCAATAATAAAGGGTGCTTCATCCTTTATTGATTTTACAGGCAGTTAGTACAAGATAAAATGATAAACCCCCTCAACACTTTTTAAGTGGGGAGGGGGTTTTTGTTAAGCTTGATAGCTTTTATTCGTAAAGAAGATGGCGATTGTACCGGGTCCTACGTGTGAACCGATAGCTGAACCAATCATTGTTACTTGAATGGCTTTTGGTGAAAATCTTTCTTGGATAGAAGCCTTTACGTCGTTGGCAAAGTCTACATCGTCACTATGGCTAATACCAACGATTTTCTCAGAAAAATTATCACCACGCTCTTGCATTAAATCTAACATGCGAGCGATGGCTTTTTTGCGTCCGCGAGATTTTTCAATCGGCACAAGTTTACCGTCCTCTACATTTAAAATAGGTTTAATGCTTAGGAGCCCCCCAAGAAATGCGCTTGCCTTTGATACACGACCACCTTTAGCGAGGTAATCTAAATCCTCTACCGTAAATAAATGTTCTATTTGTGGGGCGAGGGCTTTAATTTTTGCTTCGATTTCTTCAAATGAAGTACCTGTATTTCGGAGGCGAACGGCTTCTTCGACTAATAAGCCGAAACCTAGCGAAGCACATTTAGAATCGATAATAGCTAATTTAAGGGATGGATATTGCTCCTGTACTTGATTGCGAATCATGAGCGCAGTATTATAGGTGCCTGATAATTCCGATGAAAAGGCAATATAGATTCCTTCTTCATCATTTTTTGCTAGATTTTCGAAGTACTTGAGAAATAGCTCTGGTGATACTTGGGATGTTTTTGGGCGAGCACCTTGACGAATAGCATCGTAAATTTCTTTGGAATCAATCGTAATGACATCATCATATTCATTATTGTTCAATTGCACTCGAAGTGGAAGAAGTTCAATATTGTTTTCTTCGTAGTAGGACTTTGGTAAATCACATCCACTATCAGTAAAAATTTTCATCATTTGTCCCCCTAATTTAACATTCTTTTAACTCTATATGAGAAGTTTTCAAATACCTATACTACATAACAGGTGAACAAGTGTCGAGTGTTCACTTTCCACTCTATATTTCTCGAAATTACTTCCAAGTAAATGTTATATAGATATATTATCATATCGAGTTTCAGTATAATTGCAACCCAGGAATAGTAATGTATAACTTTATTCATGAAGTACCCATTGAAGGGCAAAGGATACTCCTAAATAAAGTTCATGGGATATTCATTTTGAACTTACTACTTAACTAGGTTAATTTCAAGCGTTCGATGAGTATTTTAGCGATGCCATCGTCATTATTGGTTGTAGTAATTTCGTTGGCAATATTTTTTAAAGAAGGAATACCATTGCCCATTGCTACACCGATGCCTGCATAATCGATCATTTCTAAATCGTTATCTTCATCACCGAATGCAATAATGCGCTCGCGTGGGATACCCAAATCTTTTGCTACATGAGCGATTCCTACTGCTTTATTTAAACCATGGCGAACAATCTCAATAATGTGAAGTGGCGCACCCCAACGACGATGTTCAATGACCTCTGCATGAACAGCCTGTAAATGATCACGAATAATCATCGAATTTACATCATTCGCTTGAATCAGTAAACTAGTTGGGTTATCAAGTAAATGGGTATAGAGATCCCCAAGAGTGATTTTTGGATTCCCCATATTAAAAATATTTAAAATCCGTTCATCCTCAGTATGCACATAAATATCGTCCTTAACTTCCGCAATAATATTTTCATATTCATAGCTATTAATGGAATCGACGACATCATGCACTACGCCTAAATCAATAGGAGTATGCATAGTTTGCCAAGCAGCATTTTTTGGATGGTGGACGTAAGCACCATTAAAATTCACGATGGGCGTTGTAAGGCCAAGCTCGTGATAGTAAATATCACTCGCACGATAAGGACGACCTGTAGCAATCATAACTTGATGGCCTTGTTCCTTTGCCTGCAATAATGTTTTTTTAGTTTTTGCTGAAATTTGTTGATGGTCCGTTAATAACGTACCATCTAAGTCCAAAACGATTAAATGCGGTTTCATAGCTTATTGCCCCTTTCCTATAATTTGAATAGTATCTCTTTGTAAACCATTCGTCAAAATTTTGTCACAGTGAGAAAAGTTTGCTAACATAAAGATGAGACAAAAATTGGGAGTGACAAAGATGATTGTTGAGAAAGAATTGTGGGGAAATATTCCTTTATTACATATACATACGGAAAATATGAATGAAGAAACCCCGGTAGTGATTTTTTTACATGGTTTCATGAGTGCAAAAGAACATAACTTACATTATGCATATCAATTAGTAGGAAGAGGGGTGCGTGTCCTATTACCAGATGCAAAATTACATGGCGACCGTAGTGAAGGTCTGTCTGAGATGCAAATGAGCTTACATTTTTGGGATATTGTTTTAAATTCTATTCATGAAGTTGAACAATTATATAATGAATTAAAGAATAAAAAATTATTAGTGAACGATAAAATTGGCATTGCTGGTACATCGATGGGTGGAATTGTAACATCAGGCTGTTTAAAGCGTTATGATTGGATCAAAACAGCAGCGGTATGTATGGGTGCACCAAGTTTTATTAAATTAGCGGAGTATCAATTACAGCAATTTGCTAAAAACGGTGTGAATCTGCCAATGTCTGAAGAAGAAGTAAAACAAACGAATGAGCTTCTAGCTAAATATGATGTCAGCCTAACACCAGACAAATTTGCAGGACGACCTGTACTATTTTGGCATGGGGAGTTAGATAAAACTGTACCTTTCAATGAAACGTATAATTTTTATTTAACTTTACGCAAATATTATGAAACAAATCCAGAAAACTTAAAATTTTTAGCTAATAAGAAAGCGGGTCATGCTGTGTCACGTGACGGTATGTTAGCAGCAACTGAATGGCTTGCACAGCATTTGGCATAATAAGATGCATCTGCTATGATTAAGTTAACACTGTGACGGAAGGAGAAATACAGATGGATCAAGATATGAAAGACAGCATGTTCGGTGCATTAGAAAATGTAATTGACCCTGAGCTTGGTATTGATATCGTCAACTTAGGTTTAGTATATGATGTAGAGTTAGATGAAGAAGGTGTAGCAACCGTTACAATGACGCTAACGTCTATGGGCTGCCCAATGGGACCTGTTATTGTTGATCAAGTGAATACAGCTTTAGGTGAGCTTCCAGAGGTAAAAAGTACAAATGTCAATATTGTATGGAATCCACCTTGGTCAAAAGATAGAATGTCACGCTATGCCAAAATGGCATTAGGTGTACGCTAAGTCCACTAAAGCACGATAAAAAATCCCCGCTTGCAACAGTAAGCGGGGATTTTTTCTGTTTTTGAAATACAAAATAGTTAAAGTAATCTTTGTGACTGTGGCGTGCTTTAAATGAGGAAGATTTCTGTTCCAAGCTACTCATCATAAAACAACAGAAGAAACTTATAATAATGACGCTATTGTACATCTGGTGTTGCTGACGCTTTACTATCTGAAATACAACAATTGTTGCTGTCGCTTCGCTTTCGCACAGACAAAACATTGTTGCTAAAGTTTTTTGTTGTATCACTATGAATTTTAGTAACATGCAAGAAGATACACGCTATGTGAAGTGGTTGATTGGAGTGGAGGCTGGGCGACTCCTCGGGGATCAGCGTCACAGATGAGACCCTGCAGCGCAGCGAAGCGGCTCATCGGACGCCCCCAGGAAAGCGCCCAGCCGGAACGGAAATCAACCTCCTCACTTTGCAAAAGGCGCCATACTTTATTTATTTACATAATAGAACACAAAATCCCCACTTATAACTCATAAGCGGGGATTTTGCATGTTGCTATTAATCAATACGACATATTTGTAACGGACAATTCTCACAGGCGATTTCATCCTTTAAAAATTGTAGATCGTGAATGGTTATATAACCTTTTTCGAAAGATATAATATTGTGCTTCTTTAAGTCATTCAGCATGCGATTAATCATCTCTCGACTCGTCGCACATAAATTAGCGATCTCTGTATTTGTTAACGGGAAGTCAATATAAATAGTGTCATTTTCTAAAGGCTTCCCATAAGTATTCGAAAGACGGATAAGCGTTGAAAATAAAGCGCCCTTTTTCCCATTTAAAATCAAATCACGCAAACGACTTTGATGCTTTAAATTTTCTGTTTGCAACCACTTCATATATTCCACCATTAAAATAGGTTGTTCCACTAGTAAAAGTTCCAATGATTCACGGCTTAGAACATATAAACTGGAGGGCTCTAATACTTTAGCGGTCATCGAATTATACGTAAGGTTACAAAATAATGAGCCTTCTCCAATGATACTATCAGGACCACAAATACGAATGGTTAATTCCTTCCCATTCTCCGTTTCCTGACTAATCGAGATAGTTCCTGTTTTTATATAATAAATTTCTTTCGCACGTTCGCCCTCTAAAAAGATTTTACTATCCTTATTTACTTTAATAAAAACACCGTGCTTTTGAAAAAGATCGTGAAATTTCTTTTGTATATTATCCATAATAGTCATATCTTCAACACATCTCTTTCTTTTTTCATAAAAATTGTTTAATTATTACAAAATAAGGTGAGTAATTTACTAAATATAAGAAATATACTTTTATTATAACGTAATTTTCCAGTTATAAGTGAAGAAATTTTAGGGCTAATTCTTTGCTATGGTTTGTCGAGTGTTGTAAAATAAAGTTAGTCAAAAAAGGTCAAACATTTTTTATGAAATAGAATGGCAAACGGAATTCCGCTTAACATTATTGAAAAGGAGTGCTAAATATGCAATTTCAACAAACAAATGACAAAAAACCATTAGAGCAATTTGGACGTAATTTAATTGAAGAAGTAAAAAACGGTAAAATGGACCCGGTTATCGGCCGTGATGAAGAAATTCGTAATGTCATTCGCATTTTAACACGCAAAACGAAAAATAACCCTGTCTTAATAGGTGAGCCGGGGGTTGGTAAAACAGCTATTGTAGAAGGATTAGCCCAACGTATAGTAAAGGGCGATGTTCCTGAAGGGTTAAAGGATTGCATACTGTATGAGTTGGATATGAGTGCCTTAATAGCAGGTGCTAGTTATCGTGGTCAATTTGAAGAGCGCTTAAAAGGTGTATTAAAAGAAGTAAAAGAATCAGAGGGGCGCATTATTTTATTTATCGATGAAATCCATACAATTGTTGGCGCAGGTAAAATGGATGGTGCAATGGACGCGGGAAATATGCTAAAGCCAATGCTTGCACGAGGTGAGTTACATTGTATCGGGGCTACAACATTAGATGAATACCGTATGTATATTGAAAAAGATCCTGCTTTAGAGCGCCGTTTCCAGCAGGTGCTTGTACGAGAGCCATCTATTGAAGATACAGTTTCCATTTTACGAGGCTTGAAAGAGCGTTTTGAGTTACATCATGCAGTACGTATTCATGACCGTGCAATCGTAGCGGCAGCGGAGCTTTCTAATCGCTATATTACAGAGCGTTTCCTGCCAGATAAGGCAATCGATTTAATCGATGAAGCATGTGCGATGATTCGAACAGAAATTGATTCCATGCCACAGGAATTGGATGCAGTAACGCGCCGTATTATGCAGCTCGAAATTGAGGAGCAAGCGTTGTGTAAGGAAAAAGACGAGGCAAGTAAAAAGCGTCTAGAGCAACTCAGCGAGGAATTAACAAAGCTTAAAGAATCCTCTGAGGGCATGCGTAAACAATGGGAAACCGAAAAAGAAGCGTTACATGGCATTCAGAAAAAACGTGAAAAACTTGATAAATACCGCCGTGACTTAGATGAAGCAGAAAGTAAATATGATTTAAATAAAGCAGCCGAACTACGTCATGGGAAAATTCCTACACTTGAAAAGGACATTCAAGAGATGGAAAAACAATTAGAGAATGGTACGGAATCACGGATTTTACGTGAAGAGGTAACAGCTGATGAAATCGCATCAATCGTTTCACGCTGGACAGGAATACCAGTGACGAAATTAGTAGAAGGTGAGCGTGAAAAATTATTGCGCTTAAAAGATACATTGCATGAGCGTGTAATCGGACAAGATAATGCTGTACAGCTTGTTACAGAAGCGGTATGGCGTGCTCGTGCAGGTATCAAAGACCCACATCGACCAATTGGTAGTTTTTTATTCCTAGGGCCAACAGGTGTTGGTAAAACAGAGCTTGCGAAGGCACTAGCGGCACAGTTGTTTGATTCTGAGGATCATTTTATTCGCATTGATATGAGTGAATATATGGAGAAACATAGCGTATCACGTCTTGTAGGGGCACCTCCAGGCTATGTTGGCTATGAGGAAGGTGGGCAATTAACAGAAGCTGTTCGCCGAAATCCGTATTCAGTTGTATTATTAGATGAAATTGAAAAGGCCCATCCTGATGTCGCGAATATTTTACTACAAATTTTAGATGATGGGCGCATTACTGATAGCCAAGGGCGTATGGTCAACTTTACGAACACGGTGGTCATTTTAACTTCTAATATTGGCTCAAGCTATTTAATGGAAGCAAAAGAAGACGATGCTGCTGTTGAGGATGTAGTGATGGCTGCACTGCGTCAACATTTTAAGCCAGAGCTGTTAAATCGTATGGATGATATTATTATGTTCCATGCACTATCAGATGAGCATTTTACAGCTATTGCATGGAAATATATCGAACAGCTTGTCAAACGAGTTGCAGAGCAAGACATTACTTTACAAGTAGAACAAAATGTAGTTGATTGGGTTGTAGAACAAGGAGCAGATGCTCAGTTTGGTGCAAGACCATTAAAACGCTTCGTGCAACGTTATATTGAAACGGCGGTTGCAAAAGAATTGCTTCGAGGTGAAGTATTACCAGGAGAAACATTGCACATTAGAATGCATGATGGCCAATGTGTTGTTGAAAAATAACAAAAAAAACCTGTTCCGCATTGAGCGAAACAGGTTTTTTCTAGTTGAATTAATGATTGTCTGCAGCTTCTGGAGTTGACTCGTTTGGAATAACTGCACCGATGATGAAAACAAGAATTGTAAATACAACTGATGTGACAACAGCAGTTTGGAAATCAAACGTTGTACCAAGTACAGAGCTTACTACGTAGTTTAACATTGTAACTAGTAGGAATGACCATATGAATGTTACGATATATTGCATTAATTTCACCTCAACCGAACTTTTTTATATCATAAAGTTTTACTACATATTCATTATCATATCATAACATAAATCGAAAAAAAAAGAACCTTTTCTGTGAAACATGGCGAATTTATCACGATACCATCAATTGAGAATATTTTAGATGGCAAAATATTCGATTGGTTCATATCTATTTTCGATTTCCTACTGTTTCCGGAAGTGTATCTTTTCTTAGCTTCTACATTAATGTGAAAACATGATTTTTTCATTATTGTTGGCAGGTATGATTATTATCATTGTTTTAATGATTGAAAAAGTTATAGAGAAAAAGAGTAAAGAAAAGGTTGAAGTATTGGATAAAAAATAGCATGGTTCATACACGCTCCAATATTATTTTATAGAGTAAAAGGGTTAACGTTTGGTTATCTATTATTCAAACCTAAGCTATTTCATACCGAGGTGGCTTATTTGGGTCATCTGTGCGTGGGTTATTTTAAATTTGAAACTTTTTTAAGTATCATTCGTAATATAACTAGACAATTCGAATTGATAGAACTGAAAAAAGGGAGAAATGAATTTTTGAACCATTGAATGAAACAATTACTTTTTGTGATTTACTTGATTACCATTGCGGATGCGTATTACTCAACGTTGTTTATTGAACCAAAAACACCACCGCAACACCAGACGATTAAAGCGTCAGCCATTACGTTGACACAACTACGGTAGCAAACCTAACAAAAAGAAAAGTACAACACGTCGTTTGAAACCTTCTGTGTTGCAACCCATCAAGCGATTTCTTCAGAGCGCTAAGTGTTACAAAGAAAACGTGGTCCTTAACGACCTATTAGAGAATAGATTGGACGTACGCAGATTCATGCGAGAGCCATCTCTCATCTTTTTACGATATCGACTTTTACGTTGTTGATAATATATGTTAGCAATTGTTAGGCTAAAGCTGCAGATCTATTTGCAGCTTTTTTTCATTAACCACCATTATTAAATTTTTCAGCCTCACTTATCCCCAAAAATACGCTTTTTCCTGCATCAACTCTAAAAGTTGTAGATGACATTTGTTAAATCTTATGCCATGTATATAAGTTGATTGGAGACCCTTGATACTACTAGTTTTAAGACGTTAAATTTAATTCATCTTGCACCTCTCCTTCATTATGAGTTATAATTATGACCAGTTACTAATAATTGATAGTAAGAAAGCAGAGGGGTTGCTAAATGAACGCTGGTATTATAGGAATTGGCAAATACGTTCCGGAGAAGGTCGTTACAAATTTTGATTTAGAAAAAATGATGGACACTTCGGATGAATGGATTCGAACACGCACGGGGATTGAAGAACGTCGTTTTGCCGCAGATGATCAGGATACGTCAGATTTAGCAGTAGCTGCTGCTAAGGAGGCTATTGCAAAAGCAGGTATTACGCCAGAGGAAATAGGATTAATCCTTGTTGCAACTGTAACACAAGATCAAAACTTTCCAAGTGTAGCATGTATGGTTCAGGAGCAAATCGGAGCAGTCAATGCAGCTGCGATGGATCAAGCTGCTGCTTGTGCAGGATTTATATATAGTTTAGTGACAGCAAAGCAATTTGTAGAATCAAATGCTTATAAATATGTCCTAGTAGTAGGTGTTGAAAAGCTGTCGAAAGTACTTGATTGGGAAGATCGCAATACTGCTGTATTATTCGGTGACGGTGCAAGTGCAGCGATTGTTGGTCCAGTATCAGAAGGTAGAGGTATTTTATCATTTGAGCTTGGAGCTGACGGTACAGGTGGTAAGAACTTGTATTTAACACAGCAAGATACAATCGCTATGAATGGCCGTGAAGTATTTAAGTTTGCCGTTCGTCAAATGGGTGAATCTGCAATAAACGTTTTAGAAAAAGCAGGTTTAACAAAAGACGACGTAGATTTTTTAGTGCCGCATCAGGCGAATATTCGAATTATGGAATCAGCTCGTGAGCGTTTAGAGCTACCACCGGAAAAAATGTCAAAAACGATTCACAAATATGGGAATACGTCTGCAGCATCTATTGGTATTTCCTTGGTAGATGAGCTTGAAGCAGGTAAGATAAAAGATGATGATTTATTAGTACTTGTTGGATTTGGCGGTGGCTTAACATGGGGCGCCGTTACAATAAGATGGGGAAAATAAAAACGAAAAATGCTTGAGGGGAGTAAGACAATGAGTAAACGACGAGTAGTAATTACAGGAATTGGCGCAGTTACACCACTAGGAAATAGCATCGAAGAAACATGGACTAACATTAAAGCTGGAAAATCTGGCGTTGGCGAGTTAACACGTTTAAATAAAGATCTTTTCGCAGCGAAAATTGCTGCTGAAGTGAAAGATTTTAATATAGAAAAGTATATTGAACGTAAAGAAGCACGTAAAATGGATCGCTTTACACAATATGCTTTAGCAGCATCCATCATGGCGATGGAAGATGCACAATTAACAATCGATGAAGAGCTAGCACCACGTGCAGGTGTCTGGATTGGCTCTGGAATCGGTGGGATGGAAACATATGAACAACAGTTTTTAACTTTCCAAGAGCGTGGAGCAAGACGTGTAAGTCCATTCTTTATTCCCATGATGATTCCGGATATGGCTTCAGGCCAAGTGTCGATTCACTTTGGGGCAAAGGGCATTAACTCTTGTTCAGTAACGGCTTGTGCTTCAGGAACAAACTCCATTGGGGATGCTTTTAAAGTAATTGAACGTGGCGATGCAGATGTTATGATTTCTGGTGGTGCTGAGTCGCCAATCGTTACGATGGCAGTAGCGGGCTTCTGTGCAAATACTGCTTTATCTTTAAGTACAGATCCAGAAACAGCTTGCCGTCCATTCGATAAAAATCGCGATGGTTTCATTATCGGTGAAGGTGCGGGTATTGTTATTTTGGAAGAGTATGAACATGCAAAAGCACGCGGTGCAAAAATCTACGCAGAAGTTCTTGGCTATGGTGCAACAGGAGATGCACATCATATTACAGCTCCAGCTCCAGAAGGAGAAGGTGCTTCTCGTGCAATGATGCAAGCTTTAACTGATGGTGGTGTAGAAGCTTCACAAGTTGACTATATTAACGCACATGGAACAAGTACACCATACAATGATTTATTTGAAACACAGGCAGTAAAAACTGTTTTTGGTGAACATGCCTATAAGCTTGCAATGAGTTCTACAAAATCAATGACAGGTCACTTATTAGGTGCAGCTGGTGGTGTTGAAGCTATTTTCACAGCGCTAGCACTGAAAGAAGGTATTTTACCACCGACAATTAATTTAACAGATCCAGATCCAGATTGTGATTTAGATTATGTACCGCATGAAGCTCGAACAGCAGATATTAAATATGCTATGAGTAATTCACTTGGGTTTGGTGGACACAACGCTAGTCTACTATTCAAAAAAATCGGGGAATAATAAAGTAAAACTTTAATCAGTGGGAGGTTCTTCAACTTCCACTGATTTTTAGTATTCACCAAGGCTCTTCTGCAAAACGAGTGGTTGATTTCCGTTCCAACTGGGCGCTTTGTAGCTGCCGCTTTGCTTTCGCTACAGAAAACATTTGTTGCTGACGCTTCGCTTTCGCACAGATAAAACATTTGTTGCTGACGCTTCGCTTTCGCACAGATAAAACATTTGTTGCTGACGCTTCGCTTTCGCGCAGAGCAGAGCTTCCTGGGGGCGTCCGATGAGCCGCTTCGCTGCAGGGTCTCGGGCCAACAGATGTTTTTTGCGCGA
This sequence comes from Lysinibacillus sp. NPDC056232, assembly GCF_042267565.1. Taxonomy (NCBI): domain Bacteria; kingdom Bacillati; phylum Bacillota; class Bacilli; order Caryophanales; family Bacillaceae; genus Lysinibacillus; species Lysinibacillus sp. NPDC056232. The sequence continues at coordinate 68,135 of NZ_JBHJTF010000004.1, forward strand.
AAGCGTAGTGCTAACGTAGCGGCAGCAGCACCGATGTTGGTCACGAAGGCGTTATCACAGGACGTGATGGTTTTAGCCTTCGTTCCTCTATTGCTAATCCCCAAGGAGTCGCCCAGTCTCCACTCCAATCAACCATTCTACAGCAAAATGCTTTTATATAGCGGTAGTAACAATAGATGTACAATCAATTCACTGTTATAAGTCTATTCTGTTCGATTAGTCTTTCAACAACATAAAAAAACGTCAGCCCAATTTACGTGGCTGACGTCTTTTTTTATAGTTTTGTGAATAGATGATAATTAAGAAGAAATAGAAAGGATGCCCTTATCTTGTTCCGACTCTTTTTATTTTTAATGAGCTATGGCTTTTTGATTCTCTCCGTAGGGAATCTCATCTTGTATTTGAATTATCGGACACTCGGATATTCCTGGATAGTGGTTTTTAAGTTCATGGCACATACATCAGCGTTTTATATGGCTATTGGATCAGCCATTGTGTTATGCGCTGTTGTGTTCGATCTCGGTTATGATAAAACTTTAAATGAAAAAGAATAAGATGTAACTCTTAAATTACTCTCTTTTTGGCCAAGCTCTTACAATCATCTCTTCGTTATAACAAAAAGCTTTCTTTTTAGCGACGTGCACGACCAAGGCCCATTGCTTCTTCCATGCGTTTTAATGTAGCACTAGCAATAGCATTTGCCTTTTCAGCACCTTCATCTAAAATGATGTCTAATTCTGATGATTCTACCAAGTTATAGAATCTCTCTTGAATTGGTGTCAGGTGATCAATAACCGTTGCTGCAACACCTTGTTTGAAACCACCATAGCCAACGCCTTCGTATTTTTTCACAAGATCGTCAATAGATACGCCTGAAATGGCAGATTCGATTGTTAGTAAATTTGAAACACCAGGTTTATTTTCCACATCAAATGCCACAATACCATCAGAATCAGTAACAGCAGACTTAATTTTTTTCTCAATATCTTTCGCTGAATCTAAAAGCTTGATGGTCGCTTTTGTATTTGGATCAGATTTACTCATTTTCTTTGTAGGTTCTTGTAGTGATTTGATACGAGCTCCTGCTTTAGGTAATTGAATTTCAGGAATCGTTAAAACATCACCATAACGTTTGTTAAAGCGCTCTGCAAGATCACGAGTAAGCTCAATATGTTGCTTCTGATCATCACCGACAGGAACAATGTTTGTGTTATACAAAAGGATGTCTGCTGCCATCAATGGTGGATATGTTAAAAGAGCGGCAGATACGCTTTCCTTACCGTGAGACTTATCCTTAAATTGTGTCATACGTTCAAGCTCACCAATCGATGCAACACATTGTAACATCCAGCCTGCCTGTGCATGAGCTGGTACTTCTGATTGAATAAATAATGTAGATTTTTTAGGGTCGATGCCAGTAGCAATATACGTAGCTGCTAGGTTGCGAATATTTTGACGTAATTCTTTTGGATCTTGTGCCACTGTTATTGCATGCTGATCGACGATACAATAAACAGCATCTCCTTCATCTTGTAATGCAGGGAATTGCTTAAATGCACCTAAATAGTTCCCTAAAGTTACAATACCCGTTGGCTGTACGCCTGAAAAAATAGTTGTCATTGTCATTTCCTCCTTGAATTTCGTCCCAAAATAAAAAAACATCATGCGTCCTCATTAGTTTCTAATGAAGGGACGAATGATGTTTGAATCCGCGGTACCACCCAGCTTGCCTAAAACGGCCACTTTACTTCGTAACGTGAAGGGACGAGCTTTGCTAATAGACTTAAGTAAAAACTAAGTCGTTCACAAAGCTAACTCGGAAGTCCATTCCAAATGCTTACACGATCTGTTTGCAGCAACCACAGACTCTCTAAACGTGTAAAAGGCAAATGTACTACTCTTCGTCAGCGTTTTTTAGCTCAATAACTGTCTTCCATCTGTATAGATGAGGTGAATTCACCAAAGACAAAATTGATTTATTGCAAAAAATTATATTATAAAGGCACGGTGAAAAGCAAGTGTGTAAAGTCAGACTTTTGGCGGTGTTCTTTTTCGGAAAAAAATTATATGCTACTTTTGCTGCTTTTTTATTTTCGTGCAGCAACAAAAGTTTTCTGTGCGAAAGCGAAGCGACAGCAACAAAAGTTTTCTGTGCGAAAGCGAAAAGCATTGTAAGTTACGGATGACATTTGTTAAAACAGATTCCATATACATAAGTTGATTGGCGTGGAGGCTGGGCGACTCCTTGGGGCTCATCGAACGCCCCCGGAAAAGCACCCAGCCGGAACGAAAATCAACCACACGTTATGGTAACGATCTATTTATTTGGAAATGCAACCGATATTAGTAAATAAACGTCTATATTGTACACACAGAATTGACAATATTCTCGTTTAAATTTTTTAAATGAGAACAAAAATAATCAAGCAGTGGATGTTTAAAATGCTCAGCGATTGGGAATATTATTAGTAGTTCATTAGACACCCAGGAGTAACAACTTTGAAGTTTATGTGAAAAGACAGAAAATTTCGTGTGAAATGGTTATTCTTTTTTTATTGGAACTATATTCAAACATCTCAGAGTACTGTATAATGGTATGTAGATTTACATTACATTAATTCTAATTTAATACAATAGTTTATAGATAATGATTAAAAGGAAAGGATGTGTCAGTATGATAGTAACTTTATTTACATCACCAAGTTGTACGTCTTGCCGAAAAGCTAAAGCATGGTTAGAGGAGCATGAAATCCCATATACAGAACGTAATATATTTTCTGAACCATTAAGCATTAGTGAAATTAAAGAAATTTTGCGTATGACAGAGGATGGTACGGATGAAATTATTTCAACTCGATCAAAGATTTTCCAAAAATTGAATGTTGATGTTGAAAGCTTGCCATTACAACGTTTATATGAATTAATTCAAGAGTATCCAGGCTTATTACGTCGTCCCATTATTTTAGATGAGAAACGTTTACAGGTCGGCTACAACGAGGATGAAATTCGCCGTTTCCTACCACGTAAAGTTCGTGCTTATCAACTGCAAGAAGCACAGCGTATGGTGAACTAATATTGCCGTATTCATCATAGAATAAGTATTAGATGTTACATATGCAATCAGCATATTGTGACATCTATTTTTTTGTGTTTTACTTATGAAAAACCTTCTATATAAAGTATAATAAATAATAGGGGAAAGTCATATATATTCGGTAAAGTATGTTAAACTTGATTTAAGCTTAATAGTTTACTACAATTTCAATAATTCAAATATCTTCTGTGAAAACGGTGTATATCCTTTTCATTTTATGACAGAACAGCATACAATATAATTAGAGACAACTGTGGACATTAATTTTTGATTTCGGTTGCTCGATGGGTTTACTGTAGTGTGGTCAAAGGTTGAAAAACAAAAATGAAGTATGAGGTTAAAAACAATGAATAATAGCATACTAATGAAACAAAACTGTTTTTCGACAAATGACAGTGAAGGGAGATGAGGTCTAGTGGACATCGAACGTGTAAACGAAAATACACTCAAGCTCTTTATTACGTACAATGATATAGAGGATCGCGGCTATAGTCGTGAAGAAATTTGGTACAATCGAGCAAAGGGTGAACAACTTTTTTGGGATATGATTGATGAAGTAAACACAGAGGATTATTTTGATGTGGAAGGTCCGATTTGGATTCATATCAATGCGTCTGAAGTAGGCTTAGAGATCATTGTCACACGTGCACATATTTTAAAAGACGGTGAAACCTTAGATGGTTCTTCGCAATTTGGTGAACACAAAGATATGTTTGCTCCATTTGAGGACGTTGGAGAGGATCTTCTCAGTCAACTAACTCAATTTGGTGACATTGATGAGTCAGAATTATTTATGGATACAGACATTTATGTTTATAAATTTAAAGATATTGATGAGTTAATCCCTGTAGCTAAACGCATAACAGATGAATTAGTGGATTCCTCATTATTTAAATATGAAGATTGGTACTATTTGGTAGTTGACTTCGTGAACGCAGATGAAGAACTAAATCATCACGATCGAAATGCGGTTATCAAAGAATTTTTAATACCATCGAATTTCACAATCCATCGCTTAGAGGAATATGGCGAAAAAATTATGGAATTTGATTGCTTTGAAACAGTACGAAAATATTTTATTTAAAGCAATGAGTACTTGATTCAGTGTCTTAGACTGTAGACAAACTTGATGATTATCAAGTTTGTTTACAGTCTTTTTATATCAATTATTAAATTTCAAGAAAAAGCCGTTCTTTATTTGTCGCTATAAAAAGGCTCCTTTACTATTAGTCAAAAAGGAGATGATTTTATGCTTATGGCCTATAACGAGCAGCAGCAGATTTTTCTCCCATACCAATATTCAAGGGAAGCTTTACAACGATATAGACGGCAAATGAAATTTTTTTGTCCCCAATGCCAGCAGCCTGTCCAATTAAAGATAGGCCAATATAATATCCCTCATTTCGCTCATATTGCTACTAATAGCTGTGTACAGTTATTTGCAGAGGGTGAATCAAAACTTCATTTACAAGGAAAAGTCCAATTATTTGAATGGCTTAGAAAACTCGGGCATACAGTAAAGCTGGAGCCTTATTTACAGAAGCTTTCACAGCGGCCAGATATGCTTCTGATCAAGGAGCAAAAGCAAATTGCCATTGAATTTCAATGTAGTACAATTTCTCATGAAAAGTGGCTATTGCGTACATCTGGCTATGAGAAAAATGCTATACAGCCATTGTGGCTTTTTCAAACACCTCAAAGACAAACTACACAAGGTATTCAAAAAATTTCTATTTCTCCAATTATGCAAAAGGTGATAAATGCTACAGCACTAGGCTTGTCTTATTTAGTGACCTATGATGCAAACACATCGAGATTTATTTATTGGACGAATCTTCTTCATGTTCATGGGTATACTTTTATAGGTAAAGTACAAGAATTAACTATTCACAAGCAACGTTTTCCTTTTTATGAGCCTAAGTCAATTACGAAAGAGGAATTTCATCTTTATTGGCAGCTTTATAAAAAGCATTGTAAGCAATTCGTATACCAACGACTATTCCATAGTAAAAATGGGATACAAGATTCATTTTTACGAAGTAGTTATGAGTTGGGCTTTGCTTTAACGGAGATGCCTGATTACGTAGGCGTTCCGGTAAAAGGTGAAGAGGCGATACCGATGTTTTCTATAGAGTGGCAAATGATTTTACATCATTTTTGTCGTCGTTTACAATTAGAAACTCATGAACTGGACGAGGGAAATATTCGATCGTTTTTAATCCAACAAAATGTAGAGGTTACAACGCAAGCAGTACAAGCTATTAAAAATTACGGAATGGTGCTGGCGAAAAGTTATGAAAAAGATGATTGTTTTACGGATATTTGTGAGCAAGTGTACGCACATTTATTTGCAATTGCCGCAATATACTGAGAAAATATGAGAGTATAGGAAAAACTCACATATAAAGGGGGCTGGCACATGGCTAGTAATCAAGTTTTAGTAAGAAATGAAGTTCCAGAAGAATTAACTTGGCGCTTGGAGGATATATTTGCAACTGATACCCTATGGGAAGAAGAGTATAAAGAAGTTGCAGAACTTGCAAAAAAAGCGCCTAGCTATGCAGGTACTGTAAAAAATGGAGCAGATGAATTAGTAGCAGTTCTAACTTATCACGATGAAATTTATGAACGTACAATGAAGCTTTACACGTATGCTCATATGCGTAATGACCAAGATACGACAAATAGCTTCTACCAAGATATGAATAGTCGTATTCAAACATTAGCGACTAGTATTTCAGCTGCCCTATCATTTTTAACACCTGAGATTTTATCATTGAGTGAAGAAACGATAGAACGGTACTTAGCAGAAAACAAAGACTTACAATTGTATACGCAATCTTTAAAAGAAATAACGATGGCACGTCCGCACGTATTACCAGCAGAGCAGGAAGCATTACTTGCACAAATGTCTGAGGTTACAGGCACTGCTTCAAATACATTTAGTATGTTAAACAACGCTGATATTGTCTTCCCGAAAGTGAAGAATGAAGAAGGGGAAGAAGTACAGCTAACGCACGGTAACTATATTAAGTTTTTAGAAAGTAAAGATCGCACAGTTCGTGAAAATGCTTTTAAAGCAATGTACGAAACTTACGGTAACTTTAAAAATACGTTTTCCGCTACGTTAACGGGCAATGTGAAAAAGCATAATGTTAGTGCACGTATTCGTAATTATGATTCTGCACGTCACGCAGCAATGTCTAACAACTTCATTCCAGAAAGTGTTTATGATCAATTAGTAGAAACAATCCATAAGCATTTACCAGCTATGCAGCGCTATATTTCGTTACGTAAAAAGCTTTTAGGTGTAGACGAACTGCATATGTGGGATTTATTTGCTCCACTCGTTAAAGAAGTTGATATGAAAATCACTTATGACGACGCGAAGGATATTTTAGTAAAAGCTTTAGCGCCACTAGGTGAGGAATATCAAGGTATCGTTCAAGGTGGTCTGGATCATCGTTGGGTGGATGTCTTAGAAAACAAAGGGAAACGCAGTGGTGCGTACTCTTCAGGCGCCTATGGAACAAATCCATATATTTTAATGAACTGGCAAGACAATGTTAATAATCTATTTACACTAGCTCATGAATTTGGTCATAGTGTACACAGTTATTATTCACGTAAAAATCAGCCGTTTGTTTATGGTGATTATTCTATTTTTGTAGCTGAAGTAGCTTCAACATGTAATGAAGAGCTGTTAAATGATTATTTACTGAAAACAATTGAAGATCCACAACAGAAAATTTATTTATTAAATCACTGGCTAGACGGCTTCAGAAGTACTGTTTTCAGACAAACAATGTTTGCTGAATTTGAACACCTAATCCACCAAATGGATAAGAATGGTGAATCTTTAACAGCAGAGCGTTTAACAGAGGTTTACTATAATTTAAATAAACAATACTTCGGCGAGGATATTGTTGTAGATGAGGAAATCGGCTTAGAATGGGCTCGTATTCCACACTTCTACTATAATTACTATGTGTATCAATATGCTACAGGTAAATCAGCTGCAACCGCATTAAGTAAACAGATTTTAGAAGAGGGTACACCAGCTGTAGAACGTTATATTAATAACTTCTTAAAAGCAGGTTGCTCTGATTTCCCAATTGAGGTATTAAAGGCAGCGGGCGTTGATATGAACGTTGCAAAACCGATTGATGATGCATGTAAAGTATTTGAAGAACGTTTAAATGAGTTAGAAAAATTATTGTTGAATAATTAATTTGGAAGGCAGTAGGAATTTCCCTACTGCCTTTTTTCTATGATTAATTAAATAATAAAAATTTAAAGAATAATGATTTTTTTTGATTTCTAAATGTTTAAAAGTGCGTATCTTGAAAAAATACTGTTTGTAATCGCTTTCTATTTGACAAATTTGTGAATCTATCATCGGACTTGTTGCTATATTTACTATTCCATGATAAATTAATTCATGTGAAATAAATCACAAAAACAAACATACACCCCTTTGTTTGAACGTGAACATTTCTCCCATCCCCTTTGTGAAAAAGAGGCGTCACTATCTGTCGAGGATAGTGGCGCTTCTTTTATTTTTGCTATAAATCTCGATCAAACAGCGATGTATTCCGATAAAACTCAAAAACGTTCCGATAAATCACTAGAACATTCCGATAAATAAATAAAGTTGACATAATAGTTTTTCAACAACAAGAACAGGGACACAACATTAAACGTGTTGTGTCCCTGTTCTCTAGAATAATAGTATAATTGCATTATTTAATACGCCACAGTGTAGCGTGATCTGTCTGAATCCGTTCAATCTTTTGCTGTAGCATACGCTTCTTTAATTCACGTTCAGCATTTTGTTCTGTTGATGAGTAGATGAAAGCTACTTCATTTGTTGAAAGGGTATGGAATTTGGCAAATAACTCTTCCATTGTTGGTAATGGTTGACGCACAAGCTGCTCATTCATCATCTCTTGTAAAATATGTTCATAAACTTCATAGGAATAGTTACCACTAACTTTAAGACCCTCATCTTCAATACATTCATTGAAAAATACAATGCTAGGCACTTCATCAACTTCCATTTCACGTTTAATATATAAGTCGCATTGGAAGGCACGTGCTGCTTCCTTTGAACCAAAGTCTGCGGAAAATTCATTCATGTCTAATTGAACATCTTCCGCAATTTTTAACAGCGTAGCATAGGAATTGACATCTTGTTGGTTTAGTAATACATATTCTTGTAGTTTCGACAAATAGCGTGCTCCTGCACGTTTGCCCTGTAACTCTGCTGCTTTAATAGCGATAGATGGTAAAACAGGGTGATTAATGTCGAGTTCAATACCTGATACACAACCCTTTACACGCTTACTTAAACAATTCAAAGAGGCTAGCTCTGTGCTTAGTACAAAGCGCCATGTAAAGTAATGATTGTACTCTAGTTGTAACTTACGAAGAACGGCTTGCATATTATAAGCTTCTGGACAAAGTGGATCTACGAAAATATACAATTCAATAGGCTTATTAGCAGTAGAAATCTCAGGAGTTGGCTCTTGTAACATTTGAATATTATTCACGTAACAATTCCCCCTCATCGTCATTTGGTGTATTAATCATGTGATGAGCTGTTAATACTAAACGTTGATAATAAATTTCACGGAACTTACCTTCCATCCCAACTTCATCCATCGCTTCGGACATACATTCAAGCCAAGCTTGAGCACGATCAGGTGTAATCTGAAAATTCATATGACGTGCACGCATCATTGGATGACCATGCTCCTCAGTAAAAAGATTTGGTCCACCTAAATACTGTGTTTGAAATTGAATTTGCTTGCGGGCTGTCTCTGTTAAATCTTTCGGAAAGATTGGAATAAGATCAGGATGCTGAGCAACTCTTCTATAGAACGCATGGATTAGCTCTGAAAGCTTTTCAGCCCCCAGCTCCTCATAAGGAACAGTGTATTTTCGACTCATAAGTTAAATGCCCCTTTAATTCTTTATATCGTAAAGTATATTTTTATACTTAGTCATCTTTAAAAATGTGAATTTCTTGTGACTACCTTCATTCTATCAACGTCTTTTCGTTAACACAAACAAAGAGCTCTTTCGAAATGTTTTTCGCTATAAAAGCACAAATTTCACCACGCGGGTGAAATTTGCTGAAAGAAGTTAAACTGTGTAGTAATTCATCACTTTTTTAACATAATTCTGTGTTTCTTTGAAAGGAGGAACGCCACCATACTTTGTAACGCGTGAAGCTCCTGCGTTATAAGCAGCTAATGCTAATGTAGGATCATTATCAAATTTATCTAGCATTTGGCGTAAATATTTGGCTCCTGCCATAATGTTTTGCTCTGGATCAAAGGAATTTGTAACGCCTAAATATTGCGCTGTTTTCGGCATTAATTGCATTAATCCTTGTGCTCCAGCATGACTAACCACGTTTGAATTAAAATTAGACTCTTGCTTAATCACGGCAGCGATGAGCTTCTCAGGCACATTATATGTAGCTGCTGCCTTTTGAATAATCGAAGCGTACTGATTAGCACCTGCTAATGAATTGGCATAGGCAGTTGAACCAATTACATTATCCGAAACATAGGAATCGAGTTTTGTACTAGATTGTGTGTTTGCTAATGCTGCTTGTACAGATGAAGGTATAAAGACGCTATTAGAACCATTATAAAGTAATGATTGATACACATTCTTCTGCATGTTTTCAGATAACCCATTTAAACTACTAAACTGATTCATCAATGACGAAGCGCTTGAAACACCTCCGAGCAAACTAGATAATTTTGCATTGTTAGAAGTAGTTGAGTCGCCGAGCATTTCGCTAATCATGTCTGAAAACAGAGAATTGCTATCGGTAAGATTGTTCGACGATGAATTTTCTGAAGATCCTAGTGTTTGTAATGCTTGAATGTCAAGTAAAGTTCTGAGTGATTGGATATCCAAGGAGCTGTCACCCTTTCTTGTTATACTAGTTAAGCTATTTATTCATTTGTAATGCTTTCATAAAACGCGCAATTTTTTTATCTGTGGCCCGTTTTTCAATACCATATTGCTGTAGAAATTCGTCGAAGATTGCATTTCCTTTTATTGCATCTTTTGATTCATATTCTACCTCATAATCATCGCACTGCAAATAGAAAGAATGATCGAATACTAGAAGGCCATCCTTATAAGGGATTTCGACACGATCAGTTGTCAGTGAACCGAATATCTCCAATTCTTCCAAAGGAATGTTAAAGAGAGCTAGTCTTTTTGCTACTTCTTGGGCATAGAAACCTTCACCAACAAGCATTTTCTTAGCTTGCTCAGCAGTTATTTCGTCAGTCGTCTCTAAATGTGCATGCTCTGCATTTTTTTCTTTTAAAGTACATTCAAAATATTTGTCGATTTGTCTAATACGAAGCCCACTTTGGAGTTTCCGAATAGCTTGAGAAGGTGTGTCGAAATAATGATTTGTTTGACGATGAATAGCATTTTCGGAAATGTTGAATTCTTGCAATAAATGTTCGTATTGTTGTTTTGTTAAAAGATTTTTAAACTCTATTTCAAGTTGTTGTGCCATTATTCTCACCTTTTTATTTTAATTTTTTATGGGTGTTGATTAGGGGGAAGGTTCATCAGCATAGCGTGTGGTTGATTTCCGTTCCAGCTGGGCGCTTTGTTGTTGCTGTCGCTACGCTTTCGCACAGAGCAAGCTTCCTGGGGGCGTCGGGCCAATAGGATGTTAATCACGAATGCGTTATCACAGGACGTGATGCTTTTAGCCTTCGTTCCTCTATTGCTGATCCCCAAGGAGTCGCCCAGCTTCCACTCCAATCAACTAATATGCATGGCATACATTTTGACGAAATGTCATCCCTAATTTCCGATGAAGGACAAATGTTTTCTGTGCGAAAGCGTAGTGCAACGTAGCGTCAGCAACAAATGTTTTCTGTGCGAAAGCAAAGCGTCAGCAACAAATATTTTCTGTGCGAAAGCAAAGCGTCAGCAACAAATATTTTCTGTGCGAAAGCAAAGCGTCAGCAACAGCATGATGTTGGTCACTAAGGCGTTATCATAGGAAGTGATGGTTTTAGCCTTCGTTCCTCTATTACTGATCCCCCAAGGAGTCGCCCAGTCGGAACGGAAATCAACCACACACTATGATAAGAAGTTTCGTTCGTTATTTCATTGATTTAGTATTTACACACTGCAACTAATTACCCTCTATGCTAAAATAAGAAGAAGAGTAAGACGAAAAGGGGAACCGCATGTGCGTAAAATTTATACAATAGAAACATTGAATTTTGAAAACGAACAACTTCATTTTAGTTTAAACGACAATGAAGTAAATTTACAGTTAAAACCTGCTGCACAATTAATTGCAGATTCTGATGACTTTGCGTTTATTTATTTACTTGATGCAGGAGAGGATTATCATTACTTGCGTTTTCCGCCGAGTAGTTGGGAGCAGCTTGTACATATTTTACAAAAAAAGAAAAATCCAAAGCTACAACTAGGTGAAGAAGTTATTGAGCTTACAAATTTTTACGATGAATTGGAAATGCTCGTGTATAATATTGAAGGAAATTACAATTATGGGGCGGAATTTGTCCAAGCGGTGGAACAACACTTCGAGACAATTCTTGCTGAATAAAAAGACAAAACGAACAGACGGTGTTGGTTTTGTTCGATACCGAATGTCGGGAGGTTTTTGCGATGGGACAATGGGAAATATTTTTAAGTCCTTATAAACAAGCAGTAGATGAGTTAAAAGTAAAATTAAAGGGTATGCGTTCACAGTTCGGTATTGTTAATGCAAATTCACCAATTGAATTTGTGACAGGACGTGTAAAGCCTTTAGCAAGTATATATGATAAAACATTAGAAAAAGGACTTTCCTTTGAGCCCTCTAAACAGCTAGGTGACGAGCTGGGGGATATCGCAGGCTTACGTATTATGTGTCAATTTGTAGATGATATATCAACAGTTACGGAGCTAATACGGCAACGTAAAGATATGCGTGTAGTGGAAGAGCGTGACTATATTACACATAATAAGCCAAGTGGCTACCGCTCATACCATATGATTGTGGAATATCCTGTAGAGACGATACAGGGGAAGAAAGTGGTATTAGCTGAAATTCAAATAAGAACATTAGCCATGAATTTCTGGGCATCTATTGAGCATTCTTTAAATTATAAATATAAAGGCATGTTCCCCGAGGAAATTAAAAATCGCCTTCAAAGTGCAGCAGAGGCCGCTTTCCGATTGGATGAAGAAATGTCGTCCATTCGTAGTGAAATCCAAGAAGCGCAGGCCTATTTTAGTGAATATAAAGAAGCATCGAATCCTAATTTATTATCGGAGAAGGAGCGTGACTTAAAATGAAATTTTCCATTCAATCACGTAGAGATGCACAGTCGAACGAATTAATGGAGCTAGCCAGAACATATTTGCAAGATTTTGGGTTAACTTATGATGAAGAGGCTCCTGAAATCGTAATCTCTATTGGAGGAGATGGCACTTTACTACATGCCTTTCATCGATATGCTCATTTGCTAGATCAGGTTGCTTTCGTAGGTATTCATACGGGACATTTAGGATTTTATGCGGATTGGAAGCCATCTGAATTAGAAAAGCTTGTTTTATCCATTGCCAAAAAGGACTTTAACGTTGTGGAGTATCCACTACTAGAGGTAAAGGTGGAGCATCATAATGCGGAATCCAATACGTATTTAGCGCTAAATGAAGCAACTGTGAAATCACCTGATGTCACGCTTGTTATGGATGTGGAGTTAAATGGTAATCAGTTTGAACGTTTCCGTGGAGACGGTCTTTGTGTATCAACACCTTCTGGTAGTACAGCTTATAATAAAGCCCTCGGTGGAGCAATTATTCATCCGACTTTAGCGGCACTCCAAATTACTGAGATTGCATCTATCAATAACCGTGTCTTCCGTACAGTTGGCTCACCACTCATTTTACCAGCACACCATCACTGTGTTTTACGTCCAGTAAATGAACAAAACTTTAATATGACAGTCGATCATTTACAAGTCACGCAAGGCGATGTGAAGTCGATTGCATTTAATGTAGCAAATGAAAGAGTGCGTTTTGCACGTTTCCGTCCATTCCCATTCTGGGAACGAGTACATGAATCATTCGTGGCCAATGAGTAAAATGGATACAAGGTTTACACTGCATTTTATAGCAGAAAAAGAAGGCCAACTACTAAGGGAGGCCTTAGCAGAATGGCGCATCTCCAAGCGAGCTTTAACGGCTATTAAATTTGATGGAGGCTTTCTGACAGTAAATGATGTCGAACGCAATGTTCGACATCCTCTTCATGTCGGGGATCGAGTTGAAGTTACATTCCCTCCTGAAGAAAAAAGTGAGGGGCTCACTGTTGAACATGGTGAACTTTCTATTATTTACGAAGATGAAGCAATTTTAGTGCTAAGTAAGCCGGCACAACAAAGTACGATTCCTTCGCGTGAGCATCCAACAAATAGCGTAGCGAATCTAGTGTGTGGCCATTTTCAGCAGCAAGGTCTAGCATCAACAGCTCATATCGTCACGAGACTTGATCGTGATACTTCTGGCTTGCTATGCATTGCCAAACATGCTCATATTCATCATTTAACGGGACTTGCACAGCGCAGTGGAGAGATTTCTCGACAATATGAAGCGATTGTACATGGACATGTGGCACAAGATGTACAATCAATCATCGCTCCTATTGGACGCAAGGAGACGAGTATCATTGAGCGAGAGGTGCGTGAGGACGGTCAATTTGCGCATACAGATGTGACCATTTTAAGGCACTTTTATTTACAGGGTGAACCGATGACACATATACAACTAAAGTTGCACACTGGGCGAACACACCAAATTCGTGTGCATATGGCCTATATGGGACATCCGCTTGTTGGAGATGAACTTTATGGTGGAAGTCGCGAGCATATAAATAGACAAGCCTTACACTGTGTGTCCTTAAAGATGCTTCATCCTTTGACAGGCGAGAGGTTACAATTTGCAAGTAACGTAAATGAAGATATGCAGCGATTATTGAATGACTCCTTAATTTGAAGTTCGGCTATTATTTTTCAAAACCTATCTATGAAGAGTGAAAACTATTACTGAATATGTTATATATGTAAGGAGATGTTCGCACAAACGGGCATCTCTTTATCATTTTACTTTCTATAAAAGTAATAAGTTTTTCTTAACAGCACGTTAACAGAAAAGAAAGTGTTCGTAGGATATAGTTAAGTAGAGGGGTATTATCTGTGCGAAAGCGTAGCGACAGCAACAATTGTTTTATCTGTGCGAAAGCGTAGCGACAGCAACAATTGTTTTATCTGTGCGAAAGCGTAGCGACAGCAACAACAAAGCGCCCAGTCGGAACGGAAACCAACCACACGTTATGGTAACGGGTGAAAAATAGAAACGTTTACCAGCAGATTTATCCAATTAGATAGTGGTAATGATGTAGGTTGCTATGTAGTAAAAAAAGGGTTTGCAGAAAAGGTACAATACACTCTATTATATATAGGGTAGATTTACGGAATTGCCCGTATCAATGATTTAACTTATTTCAGCAAATGTTTTCTGTACAGAAAGCAAAGCGACAGGTACAAATGAATTTATTTTTCGGCGGTTGGTCAAATACCCGCTGAAATAGAGGAACTCAGTCTAAGAACGCTACGTCCTGTGGCAACGACTGAGTGACCAACTTCGGTGCTGCTGACGCTGCGTTAGCACTACGCTTTCGCGCAAAAAACATCTGTTGGCCTAAAGCCTCCGGCGGATGTCACTGAATCGGAAAGGAGTTCTTAGGGGATGTTAGCCTAAAATCATCGCATCCATGCGATAACGGCTAACTGACCTGCATTGGTAAAAACACCACATCCTGTGGCATTACCGAAATAACCGACATCGTGTCGGCCCTCGTGCAGACCTAAGTGCAAAGCCGATTCGGACGCAATTATGCCGAGGATGTATAATTGATTGCTCGGAAGGAGGGGACAAGCATGATAGAGGAAAGAAATGAAAAGGATGATGTGCAATTCGACGAGGTACGTTTGCGAGAAATGCTCGAAGCACATGATATTAACGCATTCCGCGATGAGTTTTTAGAGCTTCATCCATATGATCAGGCAACGTTTTATGAGAAGGTGGAGCCTGATATACGAAAGATCATCTATTCGTTCTTGTCTCCGACGGAAATGGCTGATATTTTTGAGGCAATCGAAATAGATGATGATGAATACACAGCGTATCTAGCTGAGATGGATCCGTCATATGGTGCTGAAATGCTTTCTCATATGTATGCAGATGATGCAGCAGACGTTTTAAATGAGTTGGATACAAAACAACGTGAAAGCTATTTAGGCATGATGGATGAGGAAACAGCTGAAGAGATTAATGAGCTATTAAGCTATGACGAAGATACAGCTGGTTCTATCATGACGACTGAATATGTAGCGATACCAGAAAATTCTACTGTTCGTTCAGCAATGGCAATATTACGGAAAGAAGCACCAGATGCCGAAACCATTTATTATATTTTTGTCGTGGATGAAACACATCGATTAACAGGTGTAATTTCGCTTCGTGATTTAATTATTGCTGATGAGGATACCCGTATACGTTCGATAATGAATGAACGTGTTGTGATGGTGCACGCAGGAGATGACCAAGAAGAGGTTGCTCAAATTATGAAGGACTATAACTTCTTAGCGACACCAGTTATTGACGATAAGGGTGAATTACTAGGGATTATTACAGTTGATGATATTATTGACGTTATTGATGAGGAAGCATCGGAGGATTACTCTAAATTAGCGGGTATTTCCGATATGGATAAATTCGATACAACCTCATTCCAAGCAGCCAAAAAACGTTTACCATGGCTTGTCATATTATTATTTTTAGGGATGTTGACAGCAAATTTGATGGGACAGTTTGAGGCAACGTTAGAACAGGTTGCGTTACTCGCGGTGTTTATCCCACTTATTTCAGGTACGTCTGGAAATAGTGGAACACAGGCACTAGCTGTTGCTATTCGAGGGATTGCGACAGGAGATGTTGAAGAACATAGCAAGCTAAAATTACTCCTACGTGAAGCAGGCACAGGCTTAATGTCTGGCATTGTTTGTGGAGTGATTGTGATCGGCATCATCTATGTTTGGAAACAAGAGCTTATTCTTGGAATGCTAGTAGGAGCGGCGCTTTGTGGTTCAATTTTGGTAGCAACGCTTGCAGGTTCTTTTATTCCACTGCTTATGCATCGCATGAAAATTGATCCAGCTGTTGCATCAGGACCATTTATTACAACGTTAAATGATATTACAAGTATTTTAATTTACTTAGGTTTGGCGACAGCATTTATAAGCAAAATAGGCTGAGAACCAATTTTCTTCCTTTCGCATATTGTAGGAAAAAAGGGAAGTGAGTAATGTGGGTCAAGAGCCACGCTTGTTTATAAAGTCACCATCCTATTTTCTAAATATTTCTAAGGTGCTCCATGAACTTGAATTGGATGAAAGTACGTCAGTGTATAGTAAGAACGGCTATTTCGATGAACAAATGATTGAAGAAAAAGAAGTGGTTGAAGAAGTACAAATAGATCCGTATTTACTAAAGCAACTTCAATTTTTAGAAAAGCCGTTTCGGCAAAAAGCCTATCAACCGTTAATCATATGTTTAAAGGATGGTAGAAATTTACGAGGTAGTGCATCTAATGTACAGACGGATTCATTGATGCTTACTTCTTATGAATTAAAAACACAAGAGATTATCTATTTTGAGGACATAGAGCAAGTATTATGGCGGGGTAAACAATTACCTACTTTATGAAAAAAGTGTACAGCAGAGGATGCTGTACACTTTTTTTATGTGTAGTGTGTCAAAGGAGAAAAGATTATTCACAAATCCCTAAGTCAACATCAGCAATACATTGCACAGCACAGAAGCATGATAAATCTACAGTGATACAGCTCTCAGTTGAATTCCAATCATCTACTTTACATATTTTTTTCATGTTGACACAGCAGCCATCTCGACTTAATAGATCGACTGTACTTTCACTGGAGTCAAATGAACATAAAGGCTCTAAAACACGCAAGGTAGCGCAGCACTCATCAAACATATCTTCTACACGGAAAAATACGGATGTACATATACATGGATCTGCTGTTGGAGAACTGAAAAATGCTTTAAAAGGAGTACCGTCTTTTGTAATTAACATAAATACACGTGTATCTGCATGAGAGCGTGCTGGACTTACAATGCCTCCCAGTGGTTCTAGGAAACAGTTAGCTGTACATGGTTGACATTCTTCTCTCACCGCTTGATTCTGAATGTCTAAAATAGCGCGTACTACGTCACAAACGCAGCCTGCTGAATGGATTGGTCCAATAGGATTTGTTGGCTTGCCACAACCCATATTGTCACCTCCTTTCCTTGTTACTACTTCTACAATATGTGCTTATGAAAAATGGACTCGGGCCTTTGTATATATAGTCAAATGAATAGTTTTTTTATGGTTGGAGAAACTTTAAAGAAAAGGAGGGTAAAACTTGAAGCTATTAGGAATGATGTTACCTCTATTAGTCAGTTTATCGCTTTTAAGTGGTTGCGGTGAAAAAGAAAAATTTATTGTCTACGGTTCACCGGAAAACGAAAAGGAAATTAAAACCATTTTAAAAGAACAGGACTTTGTAGACAAAACAACGGTTATCCAATATGACAATAGTATGCTTGTAGCAGCTCAAATTAAACCATGGGATAAGTGGAAAAAGGCTAAATTAGAGAAAAAGTTGCAAAAGAAATTTGATGAAAAATATCCAAACAAAGATATTTTTGTCTCAGCTGATTATAAAATTTTTTATGAAGCCAATAAAATAAAAAAGGATCAAGTTGAAGATAATAAACTGAAAGATAAAATTAAGAAATTGAAAAAGCTGGCGAAGGAGGAAACATAGTGGAAAAAGAACAATACCAACAATTAGAACAAAATGTCACGCCGAAACCGCCCTATTTTAAGAATGTTGCAAAGGCATTTTTAGTTGGTGGCCTTATTTGTACAATCGGGCAGGCCGTATCACTTTTCTATATCATTTTCTTTGATTTTACCGAAGCGACAGCCGGAAATCCAACAGTTTCAACCATGATATTTTTCGCCATGATTTTAACGGGTTTTGGCTTATATAAGAAAATTGGTCAATTTGCTGGAGCTGGATCAGCTGTGCCTGTTACAGGGTTTGGTAATGCTGTTATTTCTGCTGCCATTGAGCATAGATCTGAAGGGTTAGTACTCGGTGTTGGTGGGAATTTATTTAAGTTAGCTGGATCAGTTGTATTATTTGGTGTTGTCTCCGCCTTTTTTATTGCACTTATTAAATTCATTCTTGTGACGATAGGAGTGGTTTCATGGTAATTGTTTTTCAATCGAAGCCATCCTTAATAGCAGCAGGTGTAGTAGCAGGTCCACTAGAGAAACGCAGTATATTTAGTCAACATTTTGATGCGACATATGATGATGAACGTTGGCAAATGCAAACAAATGAACAAGGTCATCGAAAAATGGTTGAAGAGGCCTGTGAATTTGCCATGAAAAAAGCGGGTGTGAAAAATACGGACATTGATTACTTTATGGGCGGCGATTTAGTGAATCAAATGACACCGACCAATTTTGCGGCCAGAGACTTAGACATTCCTTTTATTGGACTCTTCTCAGCATGTGCCACCTCTATATCTTCAGTAATTGTTGCGAGCCTTTTAACAGAAGTAGGTGCCGCCAATTACTCGCTCGCTGGTGCATCTAGTCAACACAATGCGGTTGAACGACAATTCCGCTATCCAATCAATTATGGCTCACAAAAGCCCCAAACTGCTCAATGGACGGTAACAGCTGCAGGGTATGCTCTTGTTGGTAAGCATCATGAGGAATATCCTTCTATTGAAGCAGCAACTGTTGGAAAATCGGTTGATTATGGTATGGATGACCCCTTTCACATGGGCGCAGCGATGGCACCAGCCGCTTTTCAAACAATACAATCACATTTAGAGCAGCGAAATCAAAAAATTTACCACTATGATTTAATTTTAACAGGTGATTTAGGTCAACTTGGCATAAAACTTTTAAAAGGAATGTTTGTTGAAAGTGGCATAAAGAGTGAGGAGTTAAAATCTTTACGTGATGCAGGTGCCGAGTTTTATGGACAGGATGAGACATTCCAATCTGGTGCAAGTGGTGCTGGTTGTTCAGCAGCTGTTTTTTTTAGTTATGTGATCCAACAGATGCGAGCAGGTACTTATAAACGAGTACTTCTTGTGGCGACAGGGGCATTACTGTCTCCGCTTTCATTTCAACAGGGCGAGACAATACCATGTACGGCACATGCGATTGAAATTACAATGAAATGAGGCAAAAGCAATGGTTATGACATTTGTGTTTGCATTTTTTGTAGGAGGCATTATTTGCGCCATAGGTCAATTACTAATGGATTTTGGAAAATTAACGCCTGGACATACATTGAGTACTCTAGTCGTAGCTGGCGCGATTCTTTCCGGAATGGGTTTGTATGAACCACTTATTAATTTTGCTGGTGCCGGTGCAACTGTCCCTATTACATCTTTTGGAAATTCATTAACACAGGGTGCAATTGTTGAGGCGGAAAAACATGGGCTTGTAGGTGTGTTAACTGGGATGTTCGAGGTGACAAGCTCAGGAATCAGTGCTGCCATTGTTTTTGGCTTTATCGGAGCATTAATATTTAAACCAAAAGGAAATGTTGACTAGACGAATACCCCACCCATTTTTACAACGAAAACATATTATAGGTTGTAGAAGGGAGGGGTATTTTTATGGGATATCAAGGCTGGGGTGCGCATCCGTATGGAGGGCATGCTGATGGTTGTTACGGAGGAGATTATGGCGGCGGATATTATGGCTATGGACATGGTCATAGTTCAACTTTTGTTCTAATCGTTGTTCTATTCATTCTTCTAATCATTGTTGGTGCTACGATCATTTAACTTCTTTCAGCTGAAAAGAAGTTAAAGCCTTCGGCGGATGTCACGGAATCGGAACGGATTTCTTTGTGCTAGCACAAAGCCGATTCCGGACGCAATTATGCCGAGGCAAAATTGATTTAATTAATGTGACAGTCGATAAGAGGCTTTAGCTTTTCTTCAGAGTGCACCATTATCTGAATAAAGTTTAAAGCCTTCACTAATTTTCAAATGTTTTCATAAATTAATAATGGAAATAAATTTAAATTTTAACTGGATAGGAGGGGGAACATGAATCGCGGGTTTTTTAATTCAATTGAACAAAAAACTGGGGTATCGATGGATGAAATCTTCGCATTAGCAAATGCAATTCAACATGCTGATTTTACAAATGAAAAACAAGTAAGAAAAATCGTACGACGCGTAAGTAAGGTGTCCAATAGACAAATTACGCAAGAACTTGAAGATAAGTTAGTCCAATCTATTATCCAAGATGGTGCTTCACTAGATTTCGATAAAATTACTAAAATGATGAAATAACATGATAGGTTGGTTGAATGGATGTTCATTTATAAATCAACCTTTAAAGTTTTGTAGACAAATAAAAAAAGGGTGTTACGAGATGCCTTAGCATTTTCGTAACACCTATTTGGTCGATTATGCCCCTGCTGAAAGAAGTTAAATCGTTTTTTCCATTGCACGATGTGGGATACCAGCATCCATAAATTCGGGAGATGTTACCGCATAGCCAAGCTTTTCATAAAAAGGAATAGCATAGCTTTGTGCGTGGAGTTTTAGCTTTTTCTTATTCATTGAAATGGCGTGTTTTTCCATCTCTGTCATAATTAAAGCACCTAGTTTTTTGCCTCGCTGATCTTGTAAAATACAGACACGTTCAATTTTCGCAGCATCGTCCAAGATATTGCGTAAACGTGCAGCACCTACAGGGTCATTGTCTTCGTACATAATAAAATGCGTTGCAGATGCATCCTCAGCATCACATTCTAAATGCAGCGGCACACCTTGCTCTTCAACAAAAACCTGTTTGCGAACTGCAAACGCATCCTCATGTTCTTTTGCAGTTTCAACAATCTTAACGTTATACAAAGATTACTCAGCTCCTGACAATCGGAATGTTTCATATGTTGTCCACGAGCCGTCTTCCAATTGGTATAAAAGATGAATGCGATCAATTGTATCCTTTTCGTTAACACCAGTCATACGTAATTGCCCAAAGATGTCATCATGCTCGGAATCCGTCATTTTTTGAGCAATCGTGATATGTGGTACAAATACGTGTTTTGACTCACCAGAAGGTACTTTTTCTTCTAAAACTTGGTGAAATGCTGTTAATTGTTCAGTAGGTTCAATGCGGAAATAAATCGCATTTGTTATTGGGAAAAATGAACTTATGCGTAATGCATGAATGTTTAAAGGTGCATATTTGGCAGCAAGCTCATCTAATTGCTTTACGACAGATTGAATATCTTCATCCGTTGCATCGAAGCTGTCTTTTAATGTTATATGCGGAGTAATCTTCGCATAATGAGGATCGTAACGTTTACGATACGTATTCGCTAAATCTTGCAATTTTTTTGATGGAAATGCCACAATACCGTACTTCATAGGCCATTACCTCCCGAAAGTAAACAATTTTTTATTTAAGTATAACAGAAATTTCCGATTTCGTAATTTGATTCGTCCATATTAATTGAAATTTTCAATTAATGCGCGACGTAGATCAGGTTTCCAATATTTCCATGTATGATTGCCATTAAATTCTTCATAGAATATAGAAAATCCTTTGTTTAACATGAGATTATGCAGCTGACGATTTGGTGTTAAAAAATCTTTAATGGTTTTATCCATCGTGACAACTTTATCTTCTTCTTTTCCAACAATATGGTAAATGGAGATTGCGCCTGGATCTTTAAAATTTTCTACAGCTTGCAGAACATCTTCATCAACATACGGTGATTGTAAAATAACCTTGCCAAAAATACTTGGATATTTTATTGCAGCCATTAAGGAAGCGGTTGCAGCCATCGAGTCACCAATGACCCCACGACTCATTCCCATTTGATAGGTTGCATATTCAGCGTCTAAATAGGGCACAAGCTCATGTGCTAAAAAACGAAGATATGCTTCATGTTGCTCTCCACTTGGAATATATTTATGACGTCGATCCTTAATGTCCTTATAAGGAACGAATGCAATGATTAAATTTTCGATTTCATAGTCATCGATAAGTTCATCAGCAAGTTTTGTAATACCTCCAAGCTGGAAATAATCTTTGCCGTCTGATGCAATTAAAATATTATATTTATATAGTGGAGAATAATTTGCAGGAACATAAATATAGAGCAGTAATTCCTCCTGTAATGCTTCACTATAGAACTTTAAATCTTGTACAGTTCCCTTATCCAATGATGACACTCCTTCTCATGTTTGTAACGAAATTGTACCATATAGCCAAAGTAAAGGTATAATAGGTTGGGCTAGCACTATTCTAGCAATCAAATCGAAGTGAGGGATAGTTATGCATGATAAAAGAACTCGCATACACTCTGATGAAGTAGCGAAGGCAGCCCAAGCTGCACTCATTCGTCGTGGTGTATCGCTAGGGGATATTGCTGAAATCGTTTATGAAATGCAAAAATCCTATAATGAAGGTTTAACATTAGACCACTGTGTTCATTCTGTTGAGCGTGTATTACGTAAGCGTGAAGTTCAACATGCTTTATTAGTAGGGATTGAATTAGATGAACTTGCAGAGAAAAAGTTATTATCGGCACCGTTACAGCAAATCATAGAATCTGATGAGGGTTTATTTGGTGTGGATGAAACAATCGCACTTGGATCTGTTTTTACATATGGTAGCATAGCGGTAACAACTTTTGGTCACTTAGATAAGCAAAAAATCGGTATTATTAAGAAGTTGGATACAGAACCGGGACATCATGTAAATACGTTTTTAGATGATTTAGTTGGCAGTATCGCTGCTTCTGCCGCATCACGTATTGCGCATCGTATGCGTGATTTGGAAGAAGAGGGCGAGACCTTTGCAGATATTGAGCCCGAAGATCTAGGACCAAAACCAAAATCACATAATGAGATTTAACTTCTTTCAGCACCCGCTGAAAGAAGTTAAAGCCTCCGGCGGATGTCACGGAATCGGAAAGGAGTTCTTAAAGGATGTTAGCCCAAAATCATCGCATCCATACGATAACGGCTAACTGACCTGCATCCAGCAGGCCTAAGCACAAAGCCGATTCCAGACGCAATTATGCCGAGGCATAATTGATCAGAGTATCACTATAGATAACAGAGCCTTCTTTAAGTATGTGAAGGCTCTGTTTTTTAAGTGTTGAAAAATAAATTTGTATTTTCTCGATGTTATCAGCGATTATCGGCATTTTGGAGCGTCGAGCCGCTTTCTCCGCTAATGTTGCCGCTTTGCTTTCGCACACGTTTTCACTATAAATTAAAGTGACATGCCTGAAGAGACATGCTGTGTAAAAGTAGTTGATTGGAGTGGAGACTGAGCGACTCCTCGGGGATCAGCGGTAGGGGAACGAAGGCTAAAACCATCACGTCCTGTGATAACGCCTTCGTGACCAACATCGTGTTGGCCCGAGACCCTGGAGCGAGCAGCGCGAGTGAAGCGGCTCATCGGACGCCCCCAGGAAAGCGCTCAGTCGGAACGGAAATCAACCTCTCGTTTTGCCGAAAAGCTAAACAGAACCTCCTCAATAATATGAGGAGGTTCTGCTTTTTAGTATGCTTAGCCGATTGTTTTGTATACTCACACACTGAATTTTAATAATTAATCGTTATAGGCTTTTAAATATTCTTTTACTTTTTTACTGTCTGCTTCAAGCTTTAACCCTGTATTAACTAGTGGTGAAAGAGTGGATACAGCAGGTTTTTTATTGCCTTGATAGTAGCTAATGAATTCATTTTGATTAATAGAGTAAAGAATTGCTTTTCGTAGGTCTACTGAATCTGACACAGCGCGACCAGATGTATTCATTTGTAGATAGGATACTGCATTACTATCAGCAGTGTTTAACGTTAGTTTAGTATCTGATTTTACAATGTCTAGCTTTGTTTCTGGTACTGTCTGGAGAACATGGATTTCACCATTTCGTAATGCGGATAAAGCACTATCGATATCAGCGATAAAACGAACATTAATTTTTGCGATCTTCGGTTCATATTCACTACCTACACGGTAAGCCGGATTTTTCACAAATTGTGCTTCATAATCATTTTTCTTCACAAGAATGTAAGGGCCACTTGCATAAAGATGGTTGTTGTATGTTGCTGTGCCTTCCGTTACTGTAGCTTGATCACCATAGGCGATATCCTTATCTGGATTATAGCTTGCTACATCATATGTGTTAATGCTTGTTACTTGTTTTTCAGATACGATACCACCAGATTGGTGTGCTAAATAATTTAATACTTGTGGGAATGGTGTTGGTGTTGTAATTTTAACAACCTGGTATGCTCCAGCTGCATTATTAACAGTCCCTTTGTCTTTTGCTAATTGCGTTACAGAAGCAGGGAGGTTTTGAGATAATGCATCTAATACAGACTGGTCAGAGCCTGCAATTTTTTTCTTTTGTAATTCAGCTAAGTCCGAAACGATTTCGACTGTTTCGATATTTTCATGAAGACTATATGTGCGATGATCTGGCACTGATTTTGGATTTTTTGCACGATTTAATGAGAATACAACGTCTTCTGCTGAAACCAATTCACCTGTATCAACAGCAGCACCATCTTTTACAGCAGCGAAGTTAATATCATCACGTAAAATGAAATAATATTCTTGGTTACCTTCAGCAATAGCATGATCATAAGATAATGAACCATTAGAAACGACTTCATCTGTATCTGTTAAGTTTACAAGTCGTACATACATATTTGTATTTAATGTATTAATAGAACCGTCATTCCCTTTAATAGGATCAAGAGATGTTAACGAATCTATTGTTTGATGTAAAATCAACGGTTCAGTTGCATTTTTAGATGAATCATTAAATTCTATACTTTCCCATACTTGCGCACGGGATTTTGGTAGATGTACAGTTTTTGGGTTTACTAATTCAGAGTAAATTCCTTGATATTTATTTGAAATATATAACGGCGCAATATATGCTTGATCGAATACTAGGAGCTGTTCTAATTCTTTATATTTTGCAGTGGCTTCATCACCTGATAATGTACTTGCTTCTTCGATGAGAGCATCTAATTTTGAGTCAGATACAATACTATAGTCTCCGCCCGTTTTAAATAAACCACGCACAGCATAATCAGGGTTTCCTGTTACTGTTGTCCAGCTCGAAAGCGCTAAATCATAATTGCCAGCATCTTTTTGTGCTGAATATGAACCATAATCAGGTTGAATATTTAATTTAACATCAAAGCCATTTTTAACTAGTTGATCACGAACAATATTCATATCTTCCTCAGAAGCGGCCATGCCTAATACTTCAATTGTTTTTTTACCTTTACCTTTTGAATCTTTACTACCTTCTACTTCAGTTTTTGTTTGTACACAGCCTGCTAATGCTAATACTGCTATGAATAAGAAGACAAGTAATCTTTTCATGTAAGAACCTCCATTTATTAATTTGATTTTGGATCTAAAGCATCTCGTAACCCATCACCTAAAAAGTTAAAAGAAAGAACGAGAAGCATAATACAAAGACCTGGGAAAATAGCGACATAGGAATGTGTTTCCAGGTACGTACTACCAACTTTTAGAATATTGCCCCATTCAGGAATGTGTGGCTCAATGCCGAGCCCTAAAAAACTTAAACTACTTGTTGAAATCACAGCACCACCAATGGTTAATGTTGCTTTGACAATCATCGGTGCTAACGAGTTAGGAACAATATGCTTAAAAATGATTGCAGCATCAGATGCTCCTAATGCTCTGGCTGATTCCACGAATTCGAAATTAGAGAGCTGCATGACATTAGCGCGCATCGTACGAGCATACGTTGGAATTGCGCCAACACTTAGTGCGATGATTAAATTCATGGTATTGGCACCAAACGCTGCGATAATGGCAATAGCTAGTAAAATTCCAGGAATGGCATATAAAATATCAAGACTACGCATGATTATATTGTCAGTCGCTTTCCCATAATAACCAGAAAATGCACCAAGTGTTCCGCCGATTAATGCAGGTATAATGGTTGAAAAAAGTCCGACAATAAGCGATATTTGTGCACCGAAAACAATACGAGAAAATAAATCACGCCCGTAATTATCGGTGCCTAGTGGATATTCTAGCGTAGGAGTTTGTAACAATGCTCCATAGTTATTTTCAATAGCGAAGTCATAGTCAAATGTCCAAGAGCTTGTCACGGATAAAGAAAACATAAATACGATGAAAAATAACCCGAAAACGGACATCGTATTGCGTAAAATCTTCTCCCAAATTCTTTGCCATTTTTCAATGGTAGATGGATTCGCCTTTCGAGCTTTTTGAATAAGGCTATACCCTAGCAATGTTGCAAATAGATTGCCAGTCAAAGAGGCAAAAAGGAGCAAAATGCCAGGTAACAGCATCCATTTCGGTGCAGCCTTGGAAGTCACAAATTTAGTACATAGAATTAACATCACGATATAAAAGATTGCAAGGAGTAAGAAAAGACCCATTGCTAGTAAAAACGTATCTGTAACATACGGTTTAAATAAGTTCAGTGCTGAAATACCGATAATAAAAAGCTGAGTGATCAATGCATAAGCAGCAAAAGTATATTCGGCTGTCTTACTTTTTGATACAAGCAAAAAAGCAAAAGATGTAGAAAAAATATTGCCAGAGACGATTGTCAATAATAGAGGATACCCAAGTAATCGAGTGCTTTTTTGTATGTCATTATAGCTTGCTAAATCTTGTTTAATTCGTAAAGTTAGGAAACCAACATAAGCTGTCGTAATCGCATAAATTAAGAAAAAAATGAAGACAATTGGTCGCCAACTTTGAGTAGAAAAATTATAGCTATAGGCTAGAAATAATAAAGAAAACAGTAAGGAAAAGACAAATGTAAAATGTGAATTGACATATTCCTGTGTAATCTTCAAAAGTAGTTTGACATGTAAGCTGTTTTTCATTGGTGATCCCCCCTTTAAGACTTCTTCATTTTCGAGCGAATACGTGGATCGAAAAAGGCATACAAAATATCGATGAATAAATTAACAATCGAAATTGTGATCGCAATATAGACGACCCCACCAAGGATAGCTGGAATGTCCGGAATAAACTGCTTGTCAACAATATAACTACCGATACCATTAATATTGAAAACCTTTTCTGTAACAGATGCCCCACCTAACATTCCACCAAAGAGAAGTCCAATCACCGTAATAATCGGAATCATGGCATTGCGAATAGCATGCTTTGAAATCACTTTAAATTCATTCAAGCCTTTAGCTCTAGCTGTAATAATGTAATCTTCATGTATCACCTCAAGCATACTGGATCTGGTCATACGGGCAATGGAAGCCGTAATGGATGTTCCTAAGACAATGACAGGCATTATTAAAGATAGCCAGTTTTGAGGATTAAATGTAGCTGGGAACCATTGTAGCTTTAAGGCAAACGTTAAAATAAATATCAATCCTTGCCAAAAGCTTGGAATGGATAAGCCAATCAAGGCGATGAACATAAATGTATAATCCAAATATGAATTTGGACGAACAGCGGATATAATGCCGACTGGAATAGCAATAGCGATAGCCATTAATAGTGATAGGATAGCTATTTCAAGTGTGACAGGAAATTTGTTTACAATGCTATTTGTAATATTTTCTTTCCCTGCAAAAGAAGTACCTAAATCAAATGTGAAGAGACCAGATAATGAATTCCATAACTGAGATAAATAGGGCTGATCCAAACCATGAATATGATTAAAGTTAGTTATTTGCTCAGGCGTTGCCGTAACACCAAGTAAGTTTCTTGCTGGATCGAAAGGTGACAAATACAAAATTGTAAACACTAGTGTTGCGACACCTACAATAACAATGAAACTTTGTAGTATTCGTTCAATGGCAAATCGCAGAAATGGATTCGCAAACAATAGAAGGGCTACATAAAATAAAACAGCCGGTAAAAAAGTAAGGGCCACAAAGTTTTTATTTTTAAGTTGTTGACTAAAAAATTGTAAATAGGATGGATCTTCTAAATCATCCTTCAATAAATCTTGCTCTACTAACTGCTGAATTTTTGCTTCTGCTAATTTCGAAGCAGTTTCCTGTAATTGTTTTTCTGACACACATTCTTGAAAGAATTTAGCTTTGGCTAATTCTTGTTCAGCAAATGTAACTTGCCATTGTGTGAACAAACCCTTTTCTTTGTAGTACTGACTTCGTTGCTCAAAAGCTTGGCGGTATTGGTGTGAATATTTTCTTTTCCGATAAAATAAGTATGTAAATGGGTGTACTAAAATACTGAAAAGAAAGAGTAGCGCATTGTATGATTTATGGTGCATGAGCTTTTGATAAGCTGAAAAAAAGAATACATGTTCCTTAGTTGTAGAACGAGCTTTTGAAATAACCATGCATTTCCTCCAGACGTAAGTAAAATAATAGATTTTAAAGGTGGACAAAACAACATCAACACACGCTTAGCTGACTCATTTTTTGTAAGGTCCTATTGAACAAATAGTAGGGTGAAAGATTCAGTATTATTATATTGTATAATTCCTATTGGTATTGTAAAGTATGGGTTATACTAGTAATTAAGTCAATCACAAAATTTACAAAAGGATGGATTGAATGAGTGAAAAGCTTCTAGAAATAAGCGATCTTCGTGTATCTTTTATTACGGGAGAGACAGAGTTTGAAGCCGTTAAAGGCGTTGATTTTCATGTAAATAAAGGTGAAACACTCGGAATTGTAGGAGAGTCAGGTAGTGGGAAAAGTGTAACGGCTCGTTCAATTATGCGCCTATTGCCATCACCGCCTTCATATCTAAAGTCAGGGAATATTTTGTTTAAAGGACAAGAGCTTACTTCATTGGGCGAAAAACAAATGGAGGCAATCCGTGGACAAGATATCAGTATGATTTTTCAAGATCCAATGACATCGACAAATCCAACTATTCGTATTGGAGAACAAGTGGCTGAAAGTTTAATAAAGCATCAGTCCATGTCTAAAGCTGAGGCTTATAAGCAAACAATAGAGTTATTAAAGCTTGTAGGTATTCGAAATGCAGAAGAACGATATAAACAATATCCGCATGAGTTTTCAGGGGGAATGCGCCAACGTGTTATGATTGCTATGGCACTTGCTTGTCGTCCATCTTTACTAATTGCGGATGAACCGACTACAGCCCTTGATGTAACCATCCAAGCGCAAATCTTAAAATTAATGCGAGATATGCAAAAAAAGATGGGCACCTCAATCATATTAATTACTCATGATTTAGGTGTCGTTGCTGGCATGTGCGATCGAATTATTGTGATGAAGGAAGGAGAGATCGTTGAGCAAGGTACGACAGAGGAAATTTTTAAAAATGCTCAACATCCTTATACTAAAAAACTATTGAATGCTTTACCAAAGCTCCATGAGAAAAAGCAGCCTAAGCCAGTTACGAATGTACAGCTTGAAATAGATAAAAATAAACCATTAATCGAAGTGGCACATCTTTCAAAGGAATTCGCATTAGGTCATGGTCGAACGGTAAAGGCTGTCAATGATTTATCGTTCCATATATACCCAGGAGAAACGTTAGGTTTAGTAGGTGAATCAGGCTCAGGAAAATCTACGACAGGTCGAACAATTTTACAGCTTCATCAGCCTACGAATGGAGAAGTCTTATATCAAGGTGTACCAATGACTAGACTAACGAAAAAGCAGCTTAAAGCTATGCGTCGTCATATGCAAATTATTTTCCAAGACCCATATTCCTCGTTGAATCCTCGGAAAAAAATAGTAGATATTATTGGGGAAGCTCTAGATATTCATAAACTCGTTAAATCGAATGAAGAACGTCAACAGCGTGTGGAGGAATTACTTGAACTTGTGGGCTTAAACAAAGAACATGCCATGCGATATCCACATGAATTTTCAGGTGGGCAACGACAACGTATTGGCATCGCAAGAGCTTTAGCAGTGGAGCCGAATTTTATTGTTTGTGATGAACCACTTTCAGCACTTGATGTTTCTATTCAAAAGCAGATTGTCGACTTGTTAAAGGATTTACAGCAGCGCCTTGGATTGACATACTTATTTATTGCTCATGATTTGTCTATGGTTAAGCATATTAGCGATCGTGTGGCTGTCATGTATGGTGGGCAGATTGTAGAGCTTGCAGAAAGTGAGGAGCTGTACGCCAATCCACAGCATCCGTATACAAAAGCTTTATTACACGCAATACCAATTCCAGATCCTACGATAGAAAAGAAAAAATATAGAGATACCGAAAATAAGGACATACAAATAGACTATGAGATAGAAAATAGTCAGCTTGTTGAAGTTTCTCCAAACCATTGGGTAGCAATTGCAGCTACATAACTTGAATGTAGTAGCCTGATATTCTACAATAGAAACATCGTGAAACTTTTAAGGATTCTTTTAGAAGCTTCCTTAAAATGTAATAAAGATGAAGTTGTGAGGGACCTACTACATGAAAATGCAAGATATAAAAACGTTAATTACGAGTGGTACAATCATTCTTGCTGTTGCATTGTATATGATTTTCGGCAGATCACCAGCCCAAGAAAAGGATACAACATCGACTAACCAAGATAGTACTATTTCTATTGAACAGGTTGAAGAAAAAACAGGAAATAAACGCTTTGATGTAGAGTATATTAAAGCATATGATGGTGATACAATTCAGGCGACAATAAATGGCAAGAAACAAAAAATTCGCCTATTGATGGTAGATACACCAGAGATGAATTATAACAAAGGTGAAGCGCAGCCTTATGCTGAAGAGGCAAAGGACTATACAATTAAATTGTTAGAACACGCCAAAAAGGTTGAAGCGGTTTACGATGTTGGACCAGAAACAGATAACTACGATCGCTTATTAGCCTATGTCTTTATTGATGATGTAATGTTACAGGAATCATTATTAAAAGAAGGACTTGCAGCAGTGCGTTTTATCCATAAGCCAAACAATACGTTTGAGGATGAATTTAGAGAAATCCAGCAAGATGCAGAAAAAGAAAAATTAAATATTTGGTCACACCAAAATTACTTCCAAAAAGATGGTTTCCATCCGGAAGTATTAAAATAAAGGTTAACAAACAAGGGACTGTCCCAAAAGGCAATGAAAAATGCTTTTTGAGACAGTCCTTTCTTTATTCAAAATATATAATAGTAAATAAATGGATTCCTTTTACTTCATCAAAATTTACTTACCACGCAAGTTCTACAAAGAACATTATAAGCAGTATGAAAAAATTAACACGTTTTTTTAGTAGATTTCTCTAGCTATCTGGTATTTTCATGGGGTGGCTGAGTAGTTAACCCTTTTATAAATTATTAAACTTTATTCGAAAGCAACAGTTAAAAAAGCTTTTTCGCTGTATCTGTTTATGAAGAAAACAAGTGGTGTAGTAGATTCATTTTGGACGGTTTCACTTCAACTTATAATAGGTGGGCTATTCTTAATTGGGTCAGGTTCTATCATGGAAAGTTGGTCAAATATCATTTGGAATACCACATTAATTTGCAATCTACTATTCATTGTAATATTTGTTATAGCTTTCGGATGGCTAATTTATTTTATATTGATTGGCTCTGGAGAAGCAAGTAAAGTAGGAGCTTATACATTTATGATTCCGGTTATTTCAAATATAGTGAGTATTATGTTTTTACATGAGAAAGTCACTATGAATCTATTAGTAGGATTACTTCTTATATTTATTAGCATTGCTTTTGTTAATAGAAGACCATCGCATATAGGGGTAGAAGGAGCAACCGTGCCTCTATGAGGCAAGACGCTTACCAAGCAATTAAAGATGTAAATATTTTGGCAAAATGTATTAAAAGAAATAACTATGTTGAACAAGCATTTAAACAATATGATGCACATCGTCAAAAACGTATTCAAGATTTATATAAGCAATGCTGGCAACCAAGAGATGAACTAAGTTATCTGAAGCAATCGCCCCCTTGAAACCGAATAGGAGAGCAACATTTCAAATAATGTTCCATGATATAACTATCTATGTAATATAACTATGTTTGAACAAGGAGATGGAAGCATGAGTAAGTTAGCAGGCAAAATAGCTTTAGTTACAGGATCAAGTCGAGGAATTGGCCGCAGTATTGCATTGCGTCTGGCACAAGAGGGAGCCTTTGTCGTAGTTCATTACGGGAAAAGACGTAATGAGGCAGAAGCAGTTGTTCACCAGATCGAGCAAAGCGGAGGAAATGCTTGCGCGATTGGTGCTGACCTTAGTACTCTAGATGGCATTCAAGATTTATTTACTACTTTGGATGATACTATTCGGGAATATATGGGCGGTGACGGATTCGATATTCTTGTCAACAATGCTGGAATTGGTCAAATTATCAGTTTAGAAGAGACGACGGAAGAATCATTTGACGAGGTAATGAAGATTAATGTCAAAGCACCACTTTTTGTTACTCAACAAGCTTTGCCACGTTTAAAAGATGGAGGACGCATTATTAATATTTCATCTTTTGTGACACGTACAGCTTCTCCAAGTGTCTTCACGTACAGTATGTCCAAAGGTGCTATCGACACATTTACGCGTCTTCTAGCCAAACAACTAGGGAGCCGTAATATTACGGTAAACGCCATCCAGCCTGGAATTATTAATACAGAGATGAATGCTGAGACTTTGGAAAACCTTGATGGACAAAAATATGCGGCTGGTCTTTCAATCTTCAACAGATGGGGAGAACCCGAGGATGTGGCAGATATTGCCGCCTTTCTCGCTTCCTCAGACAGTCGTTGGGTAACTGGTCAATTGCTCGATGCAAGTGGCGGATCTCATCTATAGAACCTGTAAGATAACGAATTTATAAGGATCTTCAAATGAAGTGACCCCAAAAAGTTAGACACATATTTTAAGCAGTTACTGAGGAATGAACTCTGTATTGGACAGGGTTCATTCCTTTTTATTTTCCTTTAATTCGTTTGTTATTGTAAATAGGGGTCCTGCCGCATTGCTAGCAAGTTAAAAAATCTGTTGTTCCCCAAAACGATAAAAATAAACTTCGGTACTATAAAAACACAAAATTTCCATTTAGGGGGTACTTTAAAATCTTAGCTTGATGGGCATGTGGGCGTCCCCTATCCTTTTAGTTATAGCCCCTGAATTGAAGAATTTTCTCTACGGTTTATCGTTAGCGAATAAATAGCAGAGATTAATGCTAAAACTACCATAATACCAGCTACCCACGTGTTGATAGTTACAGAATAGTAGTCTACAAGTAAACCACCCAAACCAGAACCTAAAGCTACTCCAAGATGTAAAAATGAAGTATTTAAACCTAATTGGATATCTGAGGAATCGGGAGCAGACTCAGCTAGATAATTTTGTACAGCTGGACTAAGAGCCCAAACCATCACACCGTATAGTACGACAACGATCAATAAACTGATCATTGATCCTGTAGAATAAGGTAATAGGAACAAGGAAACTGCAAAAAGTATAAGAAATGTGAGTATAGTTTTTGCTCCGCCAAATTTATCGGATGCCCAGCCACCAATCCAACCACCTGTTATTCCAGCTATACCAAAAACAAGTAAGACCATACTAATCATATTTGTTGATAAGTCCATTGTTGTTTTAAGAAAAAGCGTGAAATAAGTATAAACTATGAAATGACCAGTTAGCTCCAAAACTGATATGAGCTGGATTGATGCGATTTTTTTACTTTTTAATGTGGCTATTTGCTTAAGTAAAGGAACGGCTGGTTGTGGTGGAACCTTAGGTAAAAACTTAATGATTCCTACCATAGAAACAATACTTAAGACTGAAACTAATACAAATGTCATCCTCCAACCAAAATTTTCACCGATAATAGTTCCTAGTGGTACACCTAACACTAATGATGCGCTTAAACCCATGAAAATTAATCCAATAGCTCTTCCTCTTAATTCCGTTGCAACAGTTTTGGCAGCCATTGTTACGGAAGTGACAACTACGATAGAGCAACTAGCTGCAAGAATAATTCTGGCTATTAATAAGGTTGTGAAATTCGGACTAACTATAGATAAAATATTACCTCCTAGAAAAGTTAACATTGCTATAAGCAGTAATTTACGTTTTTCTACTTTAGAAGTTAAAGCAATAAGTACTGGAGCCCCAAAGGCAAAAACCAATGAAAAAACTGAAACTAACTGACCGACTGCTCCTACAGAAACATGTAAATCTTCTGCAATCATGTTGATTATCCCAGCGATCACCAACTCCACTGTACCAGCAACAAATGTGGCAAGTGCTAAAACAAAAATCCCTATATTCATTAAAAATTCCTCCTAAAAACTATTAAAAAATGAATCTAGAATCAAAGATACTCCTTAGAGTGCACTATAAAGCAAGTGTGTTATAATAAAAATATGGAAAAATTATTAACTATTCAGGATATATCCTCAATCACTGGTCTTAGTTCTTACACTCTACGCTACTATGAAAATATTGGTCTTTTATGTGAGATTGAAAGAGATGAAAATGGATATCGTAAATACTCAAAGAGCGATATTTTATGTATAGACTTTCTCATTATGTTACGTAACACAGAAATGCCTGTAAGAGATATGAAAAAATTTGCAGACCTAAGACGTCAAGGTGATTCTACCGTTACTGAAAGACGAGAACTATTAGAAGCTCATCAAGAGAACGTTTTTAACCAAATTAAGCAATTAGAAAATAGTTTAATTAAGGTTAATGAAAAAATTGACTACTATAAAAATTTGGAGGAAAAAGTTAAGTAATCCAATTAAATAAGTTAAAGCCTACGGACGCAATTATGCCGAGGCATAATTGATAGAGACCTTTCTAAAAGGTCTTTTTTTTATGAAAAATGGAAAAAAATACATTTGCCTTAGAGTGCACTCTAATCGATATAATTTCATGCTGAAGAAAGATTGGAGGAGAAAAAAATGAAATATCGATCTATTGGAGATTTAAGTGTTTCATCCTTAGGATTAGGATGCATGGGCATGTCAGAATACTATGGAACTCAAAATGATGAGGAATCGATTGCTACATTGCATTACGCCTTAGAACTCGGTGTTAACTTTTTTGATACAGCTGATCAATATGGAGTGGGGAAAAACGAAGAATTAGTCGGTCAAGCATTAAAAAATGTCAGACAACAGATAAATATAGCTACCAAATTTGCTTTTGTAAGAGATGAGAGTGGGAAGGTAATTAAAGTTAACGGCAGACCGGAATATGTAAAAAAGGCCTGTGAAGCAAGTTTAAGACGGTTAAATACTGACTACATCGATCTATATTATCTACACCGTGTAGATCCCAGCGTTCCCATAGAAGAGACAGTTGGTGCTATGAAAGAATTAGTAGAAGAAGGTAAAGTACGACATATTGGGCTTTCGGAAGTATCTTCTCAAACGATAAAACGAGCACAAAAAGTACATCCTATAGCTGGATTACAAACAGAGTATTCAATATGGACTAGAGATATTGAAGAGGAAATATTGCCCCTTTGCCGTAAACTAAATATCGCTGTTGTACCATATAGTCCTCTGGGACGAGGGTTTTTATCTGGGAAAATTAAGGCGGTCGATAAATTTGTAGACAACGATTTTAGAAGGAACGCACCTCGATTTCAGGGAGGCAACTTCAATCAAAACCTTGCTTTGATTCGACAGCTAGAAGAGATAGCAAACCAACTGAATATTAGTCCTGCACAACTAGCATTAGCATGGTTAATGTCTAATGGATTAGATATCATCCCTATACCAGGGACAAAAAGGAGGTCCTACTTACAAGAAAATATTGCTGCAATAGACTTTGAATTGCCAAATGATATAAAGGATTTCATAGATAAAGCTATACCTGTAGGTTCAGCAGCTGGTGATAGATATCCTGTACATTCTATGAAACTATTAAATCAGTGAGAGAAGGTATATAATTGGAAGTTTGGAAAAAGAATACGTATATTTTGAGCATTGCACAATTTTTAGTCATGTCTGCATTTAGCTTAATAATACCTTTTATTCCAGTTTATCTTAAAAGTGATTTAGGTGTTCACTCTCAAACTGATATTCAGCTTTGGACAGGGATGATTTTTGGAGCTACTTTTTTATCGGCTTTTCTTTTTCAGCCGATATGGGGAAAGATTGCAGATCAAACGAGTAGGAAAACTATTCTAGTCCGTTCAGCAATTGGAATGGCATTTGCCACATTTTTAATGACCTATAGCACAACAGCTTGGCACTTATTAATTCTACGTTTTATCTTAGGGATTTTTGGTGGTTTTATCCCTGCATCTTCTCCATTCATCACAATGAATACGCCTAAAGAAAAAATAGGTTATGCACTCGGTATAGCCCAATCAGGTGCTTACACCGGGAATATTTTCGGACCATTAATAGGTGGAGTTTTGGGACAGTGGATAGGATTTTATAAAATCCTTTATGTATCTAGTGCTATGTTACTGATATCAGGGGCACTTATTGTATTCTTTTTAACAGAAGTTAATAAGCCTGAACCAAGTACATTGAAAGTTCCGACGCCTAAGAGAAGACGTATGCATTTCTTCTCTGAACTGCGGGAAATTATGAAAGAACCTCTAATTGGAATTTTGTTTATGGTTGGATTTCTTATTCAGTTTTCAACGATGAGTACTTCACCATTTTTGG
This sequence comes from Lysinibacillus sp. NPDC056232, assembly GCF_042267565.1. Classification (NCBI taxonomy): domain Bacteria; kingdom Bacillati; phylum Bacillota; class Bacilli; order Caryophanales; family Bacillaceae; genus Lysinibacillus; species Lysinibacillus sp. NPDC056232. The sequence continues at coordinate 105,061 of NZ_JBHJTF010000004.1, forward strand.
CCACATATGTAGAAAGTATGTGGAATAATGATGTCTTTTTAACAACGATGGTAGGTTTAGCGGTTTCAATCTCGGGTTTCTCTATTACAATCTTTTCTCCCATTTTAGGAAGGAAAGCAGATCAAGTGGGTCCTGAAATTATTTTGTTAATTTCTTTGTTAGGGAATTTTATTTGTTATGTTTCCCAAGCATTGGTTTCTTCTATATGGCTATTGCTGCTCGCTAGGTTCTTAATGGGGATATTTATAGGTGGTCTTCTCCCATCGGTAATAAGTTTAATACGAAAAAATGCACCTGAAAAAATGGAAAGTTTAACATTCGGTTATTATCATAGTGCTCTATTTTTAGGAAATCTGATTGGTCCTTTACTTGGTGGATATTTAAGTGGAATAATTCACATAAAAGGGGTTATTTTTTTTGCTGGTCTTCTCTTTTTAGTAAATAGTTTAATTTTAAAATTTCATTTGTTTAGACAAGAATCCTATGTATCTTTACTTAAGAGGGTCATTTCCATCCGGAGATATTAACATAACAGAAAAAGATCCATTTACTGATTGCTCAGTGAATGGATCTTTTTCCTTAGTTACGTGTAGCGTGCATTATTTTACATCTTTAGTCCACTCTGTAACTTTATCCTCGTTGTCTTTGATCCATGTTTTTGCTGCCTCTTTAGGATCAGCGCCTTTCATAATATCAAACATAACACTCTCAATATCTTCTGGCGTCCAGTGGAAGTTTTTAAGAACACTATACGCTCCCGGATTATCTTCTTTCAATCCTTTACGTGCAAATGTACCAATATATTCTTCGGCTCCGTATATACCTTTAGGATCGTCTAAATATTTTAAATCAAAAGCGGTGAATTTCCAGTGTGGAGACCAACCTGTCACGATGATTTCTTCATTTTTCGCAATGGCTTGAGTAAGGGCTGCTGTCATTGCGCCTGCAGATGAGGTAACTACATTCCAGCCTTCTAGGTTTTTATATTCTTTATAAGCATTTTCTGTAGTTGCTGTCATATTTGCTCCTGGATCAATGCCAGTGATCGTTTTACCAGCTTCATCCGTTAAATCTTCGATAGAATTTACATCCATATAACTAGGGACAACTAAGCCGATTTTTGCGCCTGCTAGGTTTTCACCTAAATCGTCTATTTTATCCTTGTACTTCGTAACTTGTGGGGCATGTGTTTGTGGTAGCCAAGCTGACACCATGCCATCGACCTCTCCTTTGGCAAGAGCCTCCCACATAATTCCGTTATCTAGTGGTGTTAGTGTTACATTATATCCTAAATCTTTTAGCACTTGTCCTACTACGTTTGTAGAAGCAATTTCAGTATCCCACTCAACATAGGCTAAGTTCACTTCATTTTTGTCTTCATTTTTCGTGTCTTCACCATCTGAGCCACAAGCAGTTAATACTAACATGACTGCTAAAGCCAATCCTATCTTCATTAATTTACTGAATCTCATAAGATCTCCCTTTCTTTATTATAGAATGATATGTATCTAAAAATTAACAAGTAACAACTTAAAGTTATCAAAAGGTTGTTACTTTTGTCAAATCGACTTAAATAGGGTGATTATGTCAATTGTGCCTAGGCATAATTACGTCCGGAATGGGCTTTGTGCTTAGGCGCATGAGGGCCAACACGATGTCGGTCAGTTCGGTAATGCCACAGGACTTGGGTAATTTTGAATGAATATAAATTTGCAACAAAAAAGATTATCAAAATATGTTCGAAAATTAACAAATATTGATTTTAACAATTTTATCGATAATGCTATAGTTTCGATGCCGAGTTTAAAATAAAGTTATATGTTTAAGAAGATCTTTGTAGTAAATGAAAATTTAACACGCGTACAATTTACGGCGTTCATGTATAGAGCGCTTGCTTTATAAGTCTTACCAGGAAGGGGGATGTATCGTAATTTGATACATCTCTTTTTCTATTTTAATACGAACGGATGAAAGCCTTTTGCCTATTCAAGAGCTATTTGTTTAGCTCACTTCGAAAGTGCCTAGGACGTTCTAGTCTACACTTAGCTTTGTAAAAGCTTGAGGAGTTTTCGCTAGTAAAATTTCAGGGAAAAGCGTTGAGAAACACCCTCTTATGATGGAATCCGGTAGATGAGCTTGTATGAAGATGCAAAAATAGAATTTAACCCCTAAAAATAATGAATTTTAGAATTATCAAAATATGTTCAAAAACGAACAAAAAGTGATTTTGTTTGTTTGAAAATGCCTGATATAGTGTAACTAACCTTGAAAACAAGAGGCTTTTTTCACGATTGTCTAAAATGAGTGAATTTGACGAAAATAAGCAACATTTGTTGTTTAAAAGAGTATTTAATGGAAGTGAAATAATCAGTAACATCTGTTTTATTGGCAGCTTTAAGTATCTAGAGTAGTTATAAAGTATTGAAATAATGCTTTCTCATGTTTAGTGTCGTAAAAAACGGGAATAGAATGTATTGATAAGAATTAAATAAGCTTATCTAATTTCAAATAAATGGTTAATTTATATGACACAGCTAGGGTTTACTAGTGGAAGACATTGAGGTGTTTTTATGTATAATTTTTTGGATCGATTACCTTTGCAAAAGGTGAATATTTTACATCATATTTATAATGAACAGAGGCTATTTTCAAGTTTAGAGTTATCCGAAATGATGGATCTGTCTGAAAGAACAATCTTGAAAATAATAGATGAGATAGCAATTGATTTAGAGTTTATTACTGAATCTGCTGTTATCCAAAAAGAAGAACATAAGTATTTTCAATTAAATTATAAAGATAATTTTTCTATGAAGACTGTTGAAAGATATTATTTACAAAAATCATTAACCTATAAAGCTTTTAATGAGATTTTTTACAATGAATTTTATGATGTTAATGTATTTATTTTGGAAAATTTCACAAGCGTCGCATCCATGTATCGAAGAATAAAAAAAGTTAAGCCTTTGTTAGATCAGTTTCAATTGAAGTATACATCTTATGAAAAAGTCAGTCTTGAAGGGACAGAAAAGCAATTTCGTTATTTTTATTTCTTGTTCTACTGGAATTCGTGTTGGGGAGAAGAGTGGCCATTTACTCTAGTTTCAAGAGAAGAAATACTAGAATTAATGAAGGAAGTAGACATAATCTATTCCGAACAAATTTTATATTGGCTGGCCGTTTGCTTATCACGCGCAAAATTAGGTTGCCTAATCGAATATCATCCAATGTATGCAAACTTTACGAAACATCATCATAACTATGAGCAATTATCGAAAAAAATAAAGCATATATTTAGACAATTTACTGATTTATCAGATGAAGAAATTGAATTAGAAACTATGTTTTTATTTTCTATCATTAGTTGTATGCGTCGTTATCATAAAACAGATAATACGGTTAGTTTATTGATGAACTTTGCACAGCATCATAATCAGGAATTATTTGTACAAGCAACTCTATATTGGATAGAAGTGTTCATCGAGCATTTTTCAGTTACTTTAGATGTAGAAGAATATGGGGCACTCTTTATAAATTTACTGCATCTTCATTATTTTATGTTAACTTTTTCTGGTCCAGCTACTTTATTTAAAGAAGATCTTTATCAAAAGAGATTAGAAATGCATGAAACGGCTCAAATAGAAATCATGAATCAATTTTATGATCGTCTAATGGAAAATCAGGCCTTCGCCATCGTATTTGAACGCAGAGAAATATTAATTGGCCGATATCATAAATTATTAAAACAAACAATTGATTTTGTTAATAGAGATACTATTAAAATAAAAATATTTTCAATGATAAATGATGCTCCCTATCTTTTCAGTCAAATACAACGTGTTTTTATCCATGTTGAGTTATGTTCTAAAGATGAAGAGGCAGAGTTAATTATAACGGATCGCTTATACTTAAATATTAAAAAAGACATCGAAGATATATTTGTATGGAATTCAGTTCCTTCAAGAAGCGATTATGAAAGGTTATCAAAAAGACTACAAGAAATCTATTTTACTAAGTATCAACAGCCAAATAAGTTAGTATTGAAAACTTTACTAAGTGAAGTGTAAAGAAAATTAATTGATATTTTGAGGTGGAGGTTGATTCATGTTTTGGAAAAGTAAAGAGAAAGAGATAGAAAACAGCATTATATTACTGGATCGTACTATAAAAATGGATATTCAAAATGGCAGTGAAATAGAGAAACAAATAACAATGCTTCATTTTTCAATAGAAGAGCTACAAATAATTAAAAACTTACAGCCATTTGTAGAAGAAAAAATCGATGATATTGTGGATCTTTTTTACAAGAATCTCAGTTTGGAAGAATCTCTACTAACACTTATTAATAATAATAGTTCGGTAGATGCTTTGAAGAAGACTTTAAAATCGCATATTTTAGAAATGTTTTCAGGAATAATTGATGATAAATATTTTTTGAAAAGGGCCAGAATAGCACAAATACATGTGAAAATTGGTCTACAGACAAAATGGTATTTATGTGCTTTTCAAAATTTGTTTATAGCGATTATCGAGATAATCGAAAAGAATATTTCTGAAAAAGAACTTTATTATTCTAGTGTAAAAGCACTTTCAAAACTATTTAATTTAGAGCAACAAGTCGTTCTTGAAGAATACGATAAAGAGATCAGTAGAATTAAAACAAAGTTAGACGAACAGGCGGAACAGACTAAAATTCAAGTTGTGAATTCAACTGAAAATTTAGCATCAATTTCGGAGCAAACTAACGCAGCATTTCATGAATTACATATTCATTGCACAGAAATGGTGGAAATTGCGAATGATGGAAGGGAGTTATCTGCTCTAGCAGAGGAGAGAGCTGAAAATGGGAAATTTCAAATAAGTAGACAGGATAGTAATATGAAGAATGTTCATGAGGCTGTTCAAATAATTTCCAATGATATAGAAGAATTGTTAAAGATAACGAAGGAAGTTCAAGGCATTATTGATATTGTAACGAAAATAGCAGATCAAACTAATTTATTATCTTTAAACGCAGCAATTGAAGCAGCAAGGGCCGGCGAGCATGGGAAAGGATTTGCAGTTGTTGCAGACGAAGTTAAAAAATTATCAGAAGTAACGAAAAAATCAGTCTTAAATGTAGCTCATTTAATTTTATCTACTGTAACTAGGGTAGAAAAATTATCAGCTTCACTTGACTTAATTAATCAATCTGTTCAAGACGGGGAACAAATTATGAAACAAACAGACATATGTTTTGAGCAAATTTTACAATCTATGAAAGAAACACAAGAAAATAACGAACATTCACAAGAAGAGATTAATGTTTTTGCTAACGTTGTCAATGAATTAGGTAAAGCATTTGAAGAAGTTGCATTCTCGGCTGACCGACTTGCTAGTTTTGCTAATGAATTAAACAATGGATAAGGGGTCTTCTATATGTATAAAAAAATACCGAAAGAATTAACATACTATTTAAAATTAGGTGATGCTGTTGTCATCGTTGATGAAAATCAATTAATAATCGATGTTAATCAACAATACGAAGCGATCACCGGCTATAAAAGAGAATTTCTTATTGGAATACCAGTAGAGAGTTTAAAATCGAGTGTAACGCCATTTGTTATGTACAAATCATTAAAAAGTACATTAAAAAAAGGACAGCCATGGTCTGGGACAATGGTTCATGTCAACAAATCATTAGAGCTAAGATACTCATTTATAACGATTACGCCAATTGAAATAAAAGGAATTATTTATTATGTAGGAGTCATGCGCTTAGCAGAACAACTATTGATAGATGAAGTGAATCAGAAGAAAATAGAGCACAAGGAGCTATTTCAGTTGTTAGCGCTATCAAGTGAAATGCGTGATGCAAATATAGCAGAACATCTTTTGAATGTGCAAAATTTAGTGGAGGAATTGTTGCTAAGCCTCTTTGAAGATAGAACTTATAATTTATCGTTAGAGTATGTTAGTAAAATTATAGAATACAGTGTTTTACATGACATTGGAAAATCGGGAATACCAGAATCAATCCTGTATAAAACTGGGCCGCTAACAGTCTATGAAAAAAAAATTATTAAGATGCATCCTCTTATGGGGATAGATGTATTGAACAAGCTATCTAATGAAATGAATAATAAAATTTTTGATGACAAAAAAATAGCGGAAAATATTATTAAATATCATCATGAGAACTGGGATGGAACAGGATATCCAATGGGGTTAAAAGGAGAAGAAATTCCTTTTGAAGCGAGAGTGATATCTATAGTAGATGTTTACGACGCTTTAGTTAGTAATAGAGCTTATAAAAAAGCTTGGACAAGGGAAGAAGCTCTTTCTTATTTAAAAGAACAGAAGGCTATAAAGTTTGACCCTCATTTAGTTGAAGTGTTTATCGAAAAAGTTATTCAGAAAGATAGTATTTTTCTTTAAGTTCAACACGCTGAGTTATAGGGGAAATACAACGTCTGATTTCCATAATTATTTAATTATGTTAAAAGTAAGGTTCGTTATCGAAAGTTGTGGATGACTTTTGTTAAAACATCTACTATGTAAAAGCTGATCTTCGTTACGACTGGGCGACTCCTTGGGGATTAGCGTCACAGATGAAAACCTTTTGCTGCCGCTTCGCTTTCGCGCAAAAAACATCTGTTGGCCCGAGACCCTGAAACGAAGCAGGCGGGGGAAGGCTAAAAGCATCACGTCCTGTGATAAAGCCCTCGTGTTGTTGTTGGTGCTCTCGCTACGTTGCACTACGCTTTCGCGCAAAAAACATCTGTTGGCCCGAGACCCTGAAGCAAAGCGGGCGGGGGAAGGCTAAAAGCATCACGTCCTGTGATAAAGCCCTCGTGTTGTTGTTGTTGGTACTCTCGCTAAGTTGCACTACGCTTTCGCGCAAAAAACATTTGTGTTGGCCCGACGCCCTCAGGAAAGCACCCAGTCGGAACGGAAATCAACCCTAGATTATGGCGATGAACCAATTTTATTATCAATAAATTAAATGTATTTAAGGTGGAGAGATAAATGAATTTTTATAAAAACGCATCTTTGGTCGGAAAATTCGGGATATTTAATACTGTTATGCTGATTGTACTTGTCATTATAGGGCTTACTGGGATAATGGGTGTTAAAAAAACGAATGATAATGCGACGTCTTTATACCATGAAAATTTAACTTCTGTCTATTTATTAAGTAACATTTCAACTAATCAGCAAAAAATAACTAATTTAAAGTTCAAAATTTTCTTTCATTCGCAAGATATGAATGAGAAAATTCAATATTATGAAGAAATAGCAGCTATTGAAGAAGAAATTAGCCTTGCTTTTACAGATTTAACGAAAGTAAAAATGGATAGCGAAGAAAGAAAATTACTTAAGGATTTGGAACAGGTAAATCAAAGTTATGAAGATATATTAGAATCCAATTTTCAACAAGTTACCTCTGATGCAGATATAGTGGATGTTAATGTATTACTAGAACCTCTATTTGAAAAAGAAAAGCAAAGAGATGATCTGATGGAGCAATTAGAAACAACAAATATCCAAAGTGCTGAAATGAGCAACGAAAAAAATAATGCAACATATAAGAGAACATTGAGTCAAAACATCATTATTATGGTTATTGCTCTAATATTTAGCGTAGGTGTTTTAATTTATTTAAGCAGATATGTTAAAAAGGCGATCTCCAATATTAAAGATGTTGTATCTGGAGTTGAAAATGGTGATTTAACTAAACATGCCCAGGTGATATACCCTGATGACCTTGGAAAAATTACTGAAGGGTTGAACAATTCTGTTACGCATATTCAGGAACTTGTTTCTAATGTGAATAGTACTTCAACACAAATGGGAAGTTTAAGTGAAAATTTAAGTGCAACTATTGAGGAAATTACTGCTTCAATGAATGAAATTGATACAACCTCAAAGGAAGTCGCTATGGGAAGTACTACACTAAGTGCAACAACTGAGCAATTAAACGCGACTGCAATTGAAGTGCTTGATAGTACGGAAAAATTAAATGAGAAAACCGAATATAGTCTTAATTTCTCACAAAAAGTAAAAGAGAGAGCAATTGATATTAAAGAAACAGCTATTCAAGCATTTAGTACAGCTCGTACTCTATATGATGACAAACAAAAGCTAGTTTTAGAAGCGATTCAAGCCGGACAAATCGTATCTGAAGTAAAAGTAATGTCTGACACAATAGCAGATATTGCAGATCAAACGAATTTGTTAGCATTAAATGCAGCTATCGAGGCTGCCAGAGCAGGAGAACAGGGTAAAGGTTTTGCTGTTGTTGCTGACGAAGTCCGAAAATTAGCCGAACAATCATCTGAAACCGTTCAAAGAATACAAATTGTTACAAGTGACGTAGAAAAAGCATTTAAGAATGTGTCTACTAATGCTCAAGAGCTATTACACTTTATAGACGATAAAGTAACACCTGATTATGAGCTTTTCCAAAACAGTGGAATTCAATATGAAGAAGATGCTATGTACTTTAATACATTAATAACTGAAGTAACAACATTTGTTGGAACGATGAAGTATTCTATGCTAGAAATACAAAAAGCGATTGAAAATGTATCTACTGTCGCGATAGAGTCGTCTGATCATTCAAATGGGATAGCAAATAGTATTTCAGAAACATTACACGCCATACAGCATGTAGCAGAGTCATCTGTTCAAACTGCAAGTATCGCCGAAGAGATTTCTCAACAATTAAATAATTTCAAGCTATAGAATAGGAAATATTACCCACTGGAAAAGACGTTGAAAACGGTTAATCTTAAGTATCCTGCGGGTAATAGCTGAGGAAACGCGGATAATCCCATTCCCTCCGTAAGCAATTCCATTCAAAGTATGGATGAACAAAAATTTTTTCCCTTCATATCATATGTGAGAGTGGATTTTATGTTATTGAGGAGGAAAGGAATGCATTGGATAGCCATCATTCTTATTGGGATAGCTGCCAACTTAGATAATTTAGGAATTGGTCTCGCTTATGGTATTAAGCGAGTAAAAATACCCATATTATCCAATGCGGTTATAGCCCTTATTTCAATGATCGTCACATACGCTGCAGTTACAGCTGGGAGCGTAGTTATTAATTTTGTCTCTCCAGATTTCGCAAATTTAATAGGAAGTCTTTTGCTTTGTGTTATTGGGATTTGGACTTTATTATCTAGTCGCTTTTCTAAACAAGGAATATTAGAAAACCCTGAAGTATTTGATGAGGATAAAAATTATATCATTTCATTTCGCGAAGCAATGACGCTCGGCTTTGTCTTATCAGCCAACTGCTTAGCCGGAGGAATAGCACTTGGAGCTAATGGTATTTCTGCAATATGGACAGTTATTTCTATCGGTGTCTTTTCGTTCATAACAGTAGGCGCTGGTGTTCATTTTGGCGGTTTGCTGACAAAGACTTTTATTGGAAGATACTCAACTGCTATTTCAGGGTGGCTACTTATACTTATTGGGATCATTGAAATAATTTCTTGAATACACTAGATTTCTCGTTGAGATTAATGAATAGAAAGAGTGCCTTTCTATTAAAAATAGGAAATATCACATGTTTTTTATGTGATATTTTCTTTTTTTTAAGGTAATTTTGACATATTGAGGACGAATTTGGTTTAATGGTTGACATTCACTGGCATTAACACGTATTCTTGGTAATGGAAGTGCAATTGAGAATGATTTTCATTTCATGAAGAGCTTTCAATCATGTTTTTATGGAATTGAATTTTTCCATTATTTTAGAGGAGGCGTGTAACACATGAAGAAATTAATAATGTTCGTCATGCTTGTAACTTTGTGCGTATTTAATATGGCATTACCACAAGCATCTGCCCAACTAGCTGACGGTACACATTCGATAAAATATCAGGTCAATAAACCTGAAAGCAACTCTGTATCCATTGCAAATGATTATTTTTTAAAACCAGCAAAGGTCACAATGAAAAATGGGACGGCTACTGTACAAATTACATTAAAAAATAGTGCATGGATTACAAAGTTCCAACCACCAGGTGGAGCAACTGTAGTAAGTGAAGATAAAGCAGCTGATACTCGTACTGTACAATTTACAGTTAAAGATTTAACGAAACCAGTTGTAACTGCTATGAAAATTGATATTGACGACATTAATTATCACCACGAATACAGCGTCTCACTAGTATTTGATGCGGCATCTGCAGGAAGCGCAACAGTAGCAAATGCATCTGATACGAAAACTATCGATGCTCCAACGCAAGCATTTGATACGAAAACTACTAATGCTCCAACAAATTCTACTGAAAGTCATGTGCCGAATCCACAAACAAGCGATGCAACACCCTATTTATTGATCGTTGCATTAGTTGGATCAGCATTTTTACTTTATAGAAAAAAACTACAAACAAAAACGGAGGGTCAATAATGGCTAAAAAACGACAATCACGCGCAACGAAAATAGTACTAGCTTCATTGCTAGCAGCATCACTTTCAGTACCATCATTTGCATCTGCAAAGGTAGCTGAAGTAACGACTACAAATACTGAAGCAAAAGTAGAGGCCATTAAATCAGAAAATGCTGGTACTATTGTAAATTTCCAAACCTTTAAGCCTGGAACAACAGAACCACAACCTGCAATTAGCTCTCATCTTGTAACACAAGGTACAATCGTTGAAAAGGATGGTAAATTTGAGGCGAAATTAACTGTTGCAGCAAAATCTGCCCCAATGATCGCAGGTTTACAAACAAAGCAAGGTGATAAGTTTGTAGATGCTACTGAAGTGAAAAATGCAGATGGAACAATTACATATAGTTTCCCAGTTGTAGCTGGAGAAGTATTATCAGCGAAAATCCACGTTGTCGTAGCTTCAGCTAATATGGACAAGTGGTATGATTTTGATTTGAAAGCAGTAGAAAATGGTAAATCTGAAGAGGTTAAAGAAGAAGTTAAAGTAAATGAAGTGGCTGTCACTGTTTACAAAAACGGTACTTCTGAAGAATCTATTATGAAGCAATATATTCAATCAAAAGTAGACGTATCAGTAGTAGATGGTAAAAACATAGTCACTATGACGTTCCCTCAAGGTCAATATGTTAAAGGATTCAAAGTAGAGGGAAAAGAAGCAACTTTAGTAAGTAAAGACGATGCAACAAATACAAGTAAGTACTCATTTGAAGTGGCAGACTTAAAGAAGCTTGTGAATGCAAAGCTGCATATTGTTGTAAATGAGCCAGACAAAGGCGTGAACTATGACTCGAACCACCAAGTTCAATTTAGTTTTGCTGTGGAAGGCGCAGTGAAACCAGTGGTGAATCCATTTAAGGATATTAGTAATGATGCTAATAAAGATGCAATCCTAGCATTATATAGCAAGGGAATTGTTAAGGGTCAAGATTACTTTAAACCAAATGACAATATTACACGCTCTCAATTTGCGTTAATGATTGCTCGTTCGTTAAATGTATCTTCTACAAAAGATGCTGGATTTAAAGATACAGCGAAACTTGACGCAGAACGTGTACAAGCAATTAATGCTTTAACTGAAGCTGGAATTGTCATGAAAGCTGAGAACTTTAATCCGAATGGAACACTTACTCGTCAACAAGCTGCAGTGATGATTTACCGAACAGTAGCGCATGTTGCAGGAAAAGAAATGAACTATGGTGATCCAAGTTTGTCTTATTATGCTGATGGTGCAACTGTTACAAGTGAAGAAGCGAGAAAAGCCTTTGCGTTTCTATATGCAGGTAAAATCATGACTGGATCTGTAGATGCTAAAGGTAAAACTGTTATTAATGCAAGCAGTCCATTAAAACGCGCACATATGGCAAAAATTTTAAATGGCTCATTACAATACATGAATAAATAGTATGGTTACAGCAACTTCCTTTCTCACTTATCCGAGGAAGGAAGTTACTGTGTTCTTAAATAATTTGGAGGAATTTACACAGTGATTAACAATAGAAAAATATTTCGAGTATTCGTTTTGAGTGCTATTTTACTAATGTTTCTCCCTCCATTTGTATGGCTTCAGGCAAAAGCTGAAGAATCTGTATTAAAAAATGGGAGCTATCAAGTTGAACTAAGTTTTTCATCTCTAGATGGAGGGAAAGACAATATTTTTAGTGAATTGGCGACAATTGATGTAAAGAACGGTCAATATAGCTTAAATTTAACTATAAATAAGCCATTGAGTATAAGGGATATACATATCGAACAGCTTGGAAATGAGCTTTCGTCAAACGTTCAGACTGAAAATTTAGTTCAATTTGATGTCAAGGATTTACATCAGCCTATTATCATTAAAGGCGAGATGGCATTTTCATCCTCAGAGGAATATTTCTCTTTTTCCCAAGAGCTTAAATTACAGTTAACAACCCTTTCAACAATTGTACCAAAGGATGAGGAAGTTATTCCGGAAAACGAAATGAAAGAATCTCCTTTGGAAGAAATCTATGATAAGGAATGGTCAATGAATTACGTAGTATTAGTAGATGGAAAAAACGAACAATCCATTATGAATACATATGTAAACCCTGTTGCAAAAATAAAAGAAAAAAACGGCAAATATTATGCCCACATGACTATTTTAAAATCTAATTGGATAACAGGCTTAACTGTAGATCAACGAGGAAACCAAGTGGAACCAAAGCTTATTTCACTCGTAGACAATGCCAGAATAGTCGAATTTGAAATTAGTGATTTTGAAAAGCCAATACGAATGTGGGTTAAAGTTGAAATACCTGAGATTTCTTATTACCATCAATATTTCGTAAATCTAAAATTCAATCAACAGCAAGTAGCAAATTTTTTAAATAAGCCTTCTACAAATACACCATCTAAGCAAGTAGCGAGTGAAAAGCCACCTGTTAGTGTTAAAGAGGAAGTGAAAAAGGCACCTGTTATTGTTAAAGAGGAAATGAGAAAGGTACCAGTGATAACACAACATGAGACTGTGGCAAAACCGACTCAGTTGTCACGGACACTGCCATCATTTCAGCCTACATCAACTGTGCCAAAGGAAGAGCGGTTAGCATTTGATCGTACGCTTGACGCACCTATTGAGGATGAAAATGACGCCGAGAATGCTGACGTTAAAGAAGAAACTACAGAAAAAGTAGCGAAGGATTCTAAGATTGAACAGCAGCTTGCTCAGCTGAATATTGTAAAGATAGTATTGCTAGTAGTAATTTGTATTTTATCGGGCTGGTTGCTCGTTCGCCGTTTTAAAAATTCAAGAAAAGATGTGACTGAACAGAAATAAGTAGGAGATGACTTTATGCGAAAGAATTGGAAATGTTGGTTGCTCATGATGGCGCTTATGTCATTACTGTTGGTAGTTGTTGGCTGTAGTGATGGAGATAAGCAAAAAAAGACAGAGACATCTACGGAAAAAGCACAACCATCAGCTGAAGCAACTGATAAGAATGAACATCGTATTATTGCAGGAACGGTTGTTATTGCAGATATTCTAGATAAGCTAGAGTTGGACGCTATAGCAGTGCCTGAAACAGAAAAAACATTAGCAAAACGCTTCGATGGACTGCCTACTATCGGTAACGCAATGGAGCCAGATATGGAGATTGTTAAATCATTAAATCCAACAGATGTGTTATCAGTTTCAACGTTAGAGTATGATTTACAAGATAAATTCAAGCAGTTAAAAATTCCAGTACATTTTTTAAACTTTCAAAGTGTTGATGCTATGCTTTCCGAGATTAAAACACTTGGCGAACGCTATAATCGTGTAGAACAAGCCGAGAAGTTAGTGAGTGGATTACAAAAAAATATTGATGCTGTACAAACAGTTGCTGAGAACAAAGAGGGGCCTCGTGTATTAATTTTACTTGGCATTCCAGGTAGTTATTTAGTTGCGACTGAAAACTCCTATGCAGGAGACCTTGTGAAACGTGCAGGTGGTATGAATGTAATGGAGGGCCAAGACGCTGAATACTTGTCTTCGAATACTGAGTACCTGCATAACAGTAACCCCGATATTATTTTACGTCTATCGCACGGTATGCCAGATGAAGTAGTAAAAATGTTTGATGAAGAATTTAAAACGAATGATATATGGAAGCATTTTGACGCAGTAAAAAACGGTAAAGTCTATGATTTAGAGGAAGAATTGTTCGGTACTACAGCTTCATTACAAGTGCCACAGGCTTTAGGACAGCTAATGGAAATCTTCTATCGTAAATAAAAACTAGAAATGTCGCTCGTATCGCAAGCATAGCCTTGTCATAGGGCGCTTTTCTTATATTTCCTATTTAGTAGAAAACTATGTTTCAGTTCCTTAAGCAAAGTTTTGTAGATGTACATAAAACATGATGGAAATTGAAAAGAAAAAGGAAGTCCGGTATGACAAAAAAAATTGTAAGCTTTTCAATTGTAATTGTATTATTACTTGTCTCAGCAGTTTATGCAGCAACAACAGGTAGCATTAAAATGGGCTTTTTTGAATTTATAGGTGCATTATTTGATGAAGGAAATAGTCAAATGGAGGCTATCCGGGATTTGCGATTTCCACGAATCATTGTTGCATTGTTTGCTGGTGCAGCACTTTCCGTTTCAGGGGTACTATTACAATCAGTGATGCGTAACCCGTTAGCGGATGCTGGGGTTATTGGTATATCTTCAGGAGCGGCATTTGTCCAGCTCTTTATTATTTCCTTCTTTCCAGCATTATTTTTTATGACACCAGTATTAGCATTTATGGGTGGGGCATTTGCCTGCGCACTCGTTTTTGCGTTGTCATGGAAGTCAGGCTTAAGTCCGTTGAAACTTATTTTAGTCGGGATTGCTATTAATGCAATGTTCACGGGGTTAACAGAGACTTTCATTAGTTTAGGTGGCTCATTGAATACTTCAGCTTCCAGCGTTGTAGGTTCAAACTTAACGATGCGTACGTGGAAGGACGTATCAACAATTGTTACTTATGGTACTGTCGGATTAATAGCTGCCTTTGCGTTATATAGTTGGTGTAATCTCCTAGTATTACAAGACAAAACAGCAAAAAGTCTAGGCTTTCATGTAGCTCGTGCTCGTCTATTAATAGCCGCTGTTGCGGTACTATTATCAGCTGTTTCTGTTGTCGTAGCGGGAGTTATCTCGTTCGTCGGTCTGTTAGTGCCACATATCTCTCGTCGATTAGTTGGACACGATCATAAGGTGCTTATACCTTTTACAGCATTAGCTGGAGCTTTATTAATATTAGTGGCAGATACGATTGGTCGCACAATGGTTGCACCGCTTGAAATACCAGCTTCGACCATTATGGCGATTATCGGTGGACCATTCTTAATATTCCTATTACGAAAAGAGTGAGGAGACATGGAAATAAAAGATATTATCGTATCGCATGATAATACTCGAAATCATTTAGATGGTGTATCGACGATAATTCAAAAGGGCAAAATCACAACGATTATCGGTCCAAATGGCTGTGGAAAATCAACATTATTAAGTGTTATGTCCCGCAACAATATACCGATATCGGGGAATGTATCGTTAGAAAGCAAGGATTTGGTGTACTACAAGCCAAAAGAATTTGCAAAGAAACTAGCAATTGTTTATCAACAAAATGATGTACCAAAGGATTTAACAATAGAAAAATTAGTGAGTTTTGGACGTTTACCACATCATACAATGTTAAAAAGAAATGAAAAGGAAGATAGCAAAGCTATTGAATGGGCACTTGCTTGTACGAATTTACTAGAAAAACGAGAAAACGATTTAGAGGCTTTATCAGGTGGGGAACGTCAGCGAGTGTGGATTGCTATGGCTTTAGCACAGCAATCTGAAATTTTATGTTTGGATGAGCCGACAACATATTTGGATATTTATTATCAAATTGAGTTATTGGAGCTTGTAAAGGCGTTAAATGAGGAACATGGCTTAACAATCGTTATGGTGCTTCACGATATAAATCAGGCGATTCGCTATAGCGATCAAATCATTCTGATGAAAGCTGGACAAATAATAGCTGAGGGAGCACCACGTAACGTCATTACAAGGAAAGTTATTAAAGAAGTCTATGGTGTTGAAGCCATTTTCAATGAGGATGAGCAGCATGGATTTTACATGGTACCCCTTGGGATATAACTGGTGATACGATGAAAAAATGGACATCTAAGTTTTTAACATTTATATATTTAGCTATATTCTTATACTCAGGCTTTGCATTAGCCAAATACTTATACACGTACTATGAGACTTCAAAATCACTGGAAGAAGCACAAACAATTTATCAATCAACATTGGCTTCTCTAAAAGATGAAGCGGAGGAAATCTCATCAACGCCATTTACAATCCGTCCACAGTTCAATGATTTACTAACGGTAAATAAAAACATTGTTGGTTGGATTTCTGCAGACGGGACAAAGCTCAATAATCCAATTCTACAAGCTGAAAATAATGATTTTTATTTAAATCATAACTTTAAAGATCGAGAAAGTCGTGCAGGCAGTGTATTTATGGACTATCGTAATAATGTGCAGGATATAAACCAAAATACTATTTTGTACGGCCATGCCATGAAGAATAATACGATGTTTGGGAGTCTTAAAAATTACTTAAATCAGCAATATGCAAACGAACATCCTATCATTTATTTAGACACTCTGTATGAAGGTTATGATGTCGAAGTGTTTGCTGCTTATGAAACTACAATTGATTTTTATTACATTGAAACAGAATTTACGAGCAATGATGCTTTCCTAAAATTTATGGGCGAAATTCAAACACGCTCTGCCATCGAAATGAATGTAGAGATTGGACCAGAAGACAAAATTCTTACACTATCCACTTGTAAGGATTCTGTCATGAGTGACGACCATCGTTTTGTCGTCCAAGGTAAATTAGTGAAACGCTGAGATAAGGAGTTTTCCGATTTCATTGGGAAGCTTCTTTTTTATTTGAAGAAAGTAGTCGGAGTAAAATTTCTGTGCTGGAGAAATCGATCATGTTGTTGAGAGAACTGATCAGGCTGAGAGTCTGAAATGCTTGGGGCACCCCAAGAACCGCTAAGGTAGAAATAAATCTTAAAAAGCAAATCACTTAACACACACATCTCGAAGAAAAAACTTGATACCTTGAGTTTGAAAAAAATTTAAATAATAACTTGACGTAAGTAAATTATTAATATATAGTAGGTTACATAAAGTAATTGATTACTTTTCGTAACTGAGATGTACGAAAGAAGTAACTACAAATGTTTATCCCTTAAATTTTGGGGAACATAATTAATGTAGTTACTTCATATTTTAACATATATCTCGAAATCGAGATAAAAACAATTTCATTGGAGGAATTTAAAATGGCAAAATGGAATATTGATTTAGGACACTCAGCAATTAACTTTCAAGTAAAGCACATGATGGTATCAAAAGTAAAAGGTGTATTCGATACTTATTCAGCAAATATTGAAGCAGCAGATCTTGCAGATTTAACAACAGCAGACATTAGCTTTACAATTGATGCAGCTAGCATTAACACACGTAGTGAAGATCGTGATAATCACTTAAAAGCAGCAGATTTCTTCGATGCTGAAAAATATCCAACAATCACATTCAAATCAACAAACATTACAAAAAAATCAGATGATGAATATGCGATTACAGGTGATTTAACAATTAAAGACGTAACGAAATCAGTAACATTTGCTACTGAATTTAATGGGAAAGGTACAAATCCATGGGGCCAAGAAGTTTATGGCTTTGAATCTGCAACAACAATCAATCGTGAAGAATTTGGCTTAACTTGGAATGCGGCATTAGAAACTGGCGGTGTTTTAGTTGGTAAAGACATCAAAATTACAGTTGAACTGGAAGTAAACCCAGCTTAACTCAAGTGTTTTGGTAGCGAAAGCGAAGCGTCAGCTACAGAAGTCTCCCACCTCTATAGGTGATGAGATGAATGCGGTTTTAAGTCACTTTTCAGCTGGTGTCCAAAACCTGCTGAAATAGAGGAACTCAGTCTAAGAACGCCACGTCCTGTGGCAACGACTGAGTGACCAACTTCGGTGCTGCTGACGCTGCGTTAGCACTACGCTTTCGCGCAAAAAACATCTGTTGGCCTAAAGCCTCCGGCGGATTCCGGACGCAATTATGCCGAGGCATAATTGATTTTTGTAAAATGTGCTCGATATATCGGGCACATTTTTTTATATTTACACGAGAAATATTTCCAAAAAATAACACAATAAATATGTTACTTGCATAATTTTAGTAATTGCTGCATATAAAACATCATATTGTTTTTGGGGGCGATGGGATGAATGTATTAGTGACAGGTGGTTATGGTTTTATCGGTAGTGCAGTGGCAAGGCGTTTTTTTAAAGAAGGTGCAAATGTTTATATCATTGATAATTTAAGTACAGGCCATTTACGTAATGTCGACTTTGAGCATAAGTCTTATCTTTTGAATGTGGAAGATGAAGTTTGTGAGCATCTCTTTAAAGAAACAGCATTTGATGTGGTCATCCATTGTGCAGCGCAAACGAGTGTCCAAAAATCGATACAAGAACCAGTGAAGGATGTTTTATCGAATATTGTAGGGCTTAGTCAGATGCTCTTCTTATCGTCAAAATATAAGGTAAAGCATTTCGTTTTTGCCTCGTCGGCAGCTGTTTATGGAGATAGTCACTATCCTCCAATAGAAGAAACAGATGTTAGTGAGCCGATTTCGATGTATGGATTAAACAAAAGTATTGGTGAGACATATTGCGAGAAATGGCAAAAAGATTATCGTTTACCAACATTAATTTATAGATTTGCTAATGTATTTGGTCCAAGGCAATGTATGCAGGGGGAAGCGGCGGTTATTCCTTGCATGCTAAGAAGCAGTATAGAGGGAAGGCCCTTCACAATTTATGGAGATGGAGAGCAAACACGAGATTTCATATATGTAGATGATATTGCGGATGCTATTTATGCCGGTGTACAGGCTAGATTACAGGGCATTTATAATGTATCAACGAATGAAGCATGGTCGATTCATCAAGTCATTTTATTATTGCAGCATTTAAATCATCCTTTAGAAATTCAATATGCTCCTGCGAGAGAGGGAGATATTGAGCATTCGTTTTTAAATAATGAAAAGTTAGCGAAGGCAATAGGATGGAGGCCAAAAATTTCTTTTGCGGAAGGTATAGAGCGTACATTGCAAGCGTTACAAGATGAAAAGATAGTAGAAATTTAATTAAATTATAAAAATATGTACATGTTGTCAAAATGTACGTTTATCATTTAGCGTCACAGATGAGACCTGGAGCTTAGCGAAGCGGAGCGGAAATCAACCCCACGTTATAGTGATGAATTCATTATACTTTGAAGATTTATCGGAACGGATCAACCCCACGTTATGGTGATGAGCTTAAAATATGTAGATAATTAAGTGTAATCTTTGACGATTTCCCTACTATATAAAGGGGAGATCGTCTTTTTATATTTACAATTACATTTTGAGAGAGAATCTGAAATTATTAAAACTGTGAATAATAGAAGAATTTTGACTGCATTTGCACCAACAAATAATTGTGCAACATATTGTGGGGAATACACGGAGTAATAGGTGTTTTTTTACGGCTATAGTATAATTATCTTTTAAAAGGAATGTTGTGGAATTGAACGGAGGCCTGCAAATATGCTAGTAGATTTTAGAGTGAAAAATTGCCTGAGTTATAAAGACGAAACGCTATTTTCGATGGTGGCGGGAAGCCGTATTCGTAAATTAAAGGACACACATACGATGAAATTTGACTCGCTTCGCCTTGTAAAAAGCGCCTTTATTTTCGGACCAAATGGAAGTGGAAAATCGAACTTATTCACGGCTATTAAAATTTTACGTTCTTTATTGTTTAACTTTGAAAATCTTAATAATGTTAAACAACTACGTTTGCCCTACCAGCCATTTAAGTTAGGAGGTCAGCAGGAGAAACCGACAGAATTTATGATTTCATTATTCCTAGATGGGGTACTGTACGATTATGAGGTACAATATAATGCTTCGCAAGTACTTTATGAAGGCCTAACTAAAACGACAAAATCCTTGAGAGAGCAGCTCTTTAATAGACAGTGGGATGGGACAGAATATTTGTATGAAACTGCCGAAAGCACAGCGTTCGAGCTGACAAAATATACGCGTAATAATACAGCGTTCTTATCAGTATTAAATGTCTTTAATGACCCAGATGCTACGAAAATATTTGATTGGTTTTTACATAAAATCCTGTTTTTAGATGAAGCAAATCGGTTATCAAGTCATCCACTTATTCGTAAACTTGAAGAGGAGTCCTTTAAAAAAGAAGTGATGAAGTTACTAAAGATTGCAGACTTTTCTATTCAAGATGTGACGGCAAGACGCGTTGAGCGTAGAGAGAAAAATACGATTGGCTATGATTTTGACACACCAGAGGTTATTCAAGAAGTGGATATTGATTTGCACTATTTATCGTTTGATGAAGCAGGTACGCCAATCGGGACAGAGATGATCAATTGGACGATGGATTCAAAGGGAACAGTCCGTATGCTGCATTTAGCATGTGTCATTGTTGATGCATACAATAAGGGGAAGACTATTTTTATAGATGAATTTGATACAGCATTTCATGTGTCCATCTGCGAGTTTTTAATGGCCATTATGAACAGCAAGCGTAACGTGAATCAATTTGTTGTCACAAGTCATGAAATTGATTTATTAGACCAGCCATTGCGTTCCGATCAAATATGGTTTGTCAATAAAAGCTTTAAAAATGAATCCGAGTTATACTCCTTATTTGATTTTGCAGATTTGCAGAAGAAACGTGGAGATATTTCCTATGCCAAGCGTTACTTAAAAGGAGAATTTGGGGCGACACCGGTTATTAATGAATATTTATCCGAACAATATTTAACTTCTTTCAGCGGGTATCCAAACAGCCACTGAAATAAAGAAACTCAGTCTAAGAACGCCTCGCCCTGTGGCAATTTATCTGTGCGACAGCTACAATTATGCCGAGGCTTAATTGATAGGAAGTGGAGGTATCTGAGCAGTGAGAGTACGTCAACAAGGGAATCGAACACTGCGTAAAACTATTTTAATTTATTGTGAAGGTGAAACCGAACGCATTTATTTTGAGCAACTGCGTATTTTAAAGCGCTCCAAAATGGTAAGTGTCAAAATAAAAAACGTTAAACGTTCGGCTATTAAGCTTGCCCAGCATGCCTATCGAGATTCGAGTTATCAATATTTTGATGAGGTTTGGATTGTTTTTGATAAGGATGATTTAACCGAAAAGCAATTAGAGGAAGTGAATGACTTTTGTGAGGAGAATAATATTCATATTGCCTATTCAAATGAAGCGTTCGAATTATGGCTACTGTTGCATTTTGAAGAGGTCGATATGTCTGAAAAGTATCCTCGAGCAGTATTAAATGACAAGATGGAGCAGCATCTTGGAATAACACGTTATTTTCGCCATAAAGCGGATGAGTCAGTCATTGCACCTATCGCACTTCGACATGAGGTTGCTATTAAAAATTGCACAGATATGATGGCACTTCGCAAGACAGAAAGCCGTGACAATCCTTATTGCAACATACATGAAATGATACAATACATATTTTAATGCCCAAGCAGGTTTTCCGTCGCTTAATGGAGAACCTGCAATTATTAGCTCGTATCCAAAAAGTTAGGAATGAAATTTATTAAAACGTAGGTCATACATTATAAGTTGACCTTCGTTCCGACTGGGCGACTCCTTGAGGATCAGCAGTAGAGGAACGAAGGCTCAATGCGACGATGACAACTAAGATTTATTTATCCAATATCCACCATTCAAAAAGGTAGATAAATAAATTTTTGGTATTGGGGAATAAATAACACCAGAAGCCATGACAATTGAACAGTACATATGAACGTTCCAAACCTATAAATGATTGAAAAGTGCATGTTGATTTGTATTATTTAACCTATCTAACTTGCCTTTTCTTTCTAAACACATTACAATGAGGGTAAGTTAATATAAGGTTTGAGCGATTGAGAGACCATTAAAAACATATGTACATTTTGTGCATGTGCTTTTAATGGTCTCTTCTTTTTCGTTCTTAAATTAAGGAGGAATTTCATTATGAGTACGGCTTCAGCAATACAACGTCAACAAACGATTGAAGAATTACAAAGTAAAGAATACGATTTATTGGTGATTGGTGGCGGTATTACGGGTTGTGGTATCGCACTTGATGCAATTGCTCGTGGACTATCTGTAGCGGTAGTTGAAATGCAAGACTTCGCCGCTGGGACTTCTAGTCGTTCGACAAAATTAGTGCACGGTGGACTTCGTTATTTAAAACAATTTGAAATAAAAGAGGTTGCAGAATTAGGGAAAGAGCGTGCGATTGTTTATGAAAATGGACCACATGTAACAATGCCGGTTTGGATGTTACTTCCATTCCATAAAGGAGGTACATTCGGTAAATTCTCAACGAATGTTGGCTTACGTGTCTATGATTTTTTAGCAGGGGTTAAACGTTCTGAGCGTCGATATATGTTAAATCCTGCAAAAACAATGGAAAAGGAACCTTTGGTCAAAGCTGAGGAATTACGTGGCGGTGGTGTATATGTAGAATATCGTACAGATGATGCACGTCTGACAGTCGAAGTTGCCAAAGCTGCCATTGAAAAAGGTGCTACACTCATTAACTATACAAAGGCAGAAAACTTTTTATACAATGACGAAAAGAAAATTAATGGTATTGTAGCACAAGATTTAATTGCTCATAACGCATTTAATATTCGTGCAAAAAGAGTTGTAAATGCTGCTGGTCCGTGGGTAGATGAAGTTCGTACTATCGAAGGAAAACAAAATGGTAAGCATTTAATTTTATCAAAAGGTGTGCACATCGTTTTTGATGAATCTAAATTCCCACTACGTCAAGCTGTCTACTTTGATACACCAGATGGTCGTATGGTGTTTGCGATTCCTCGAAATGGGAAAACTTATGTTGGAACGACAGATACATTTTACGAAGGCGATGCGCGTGAAATGAATATCCATCAAGAAGATCGTGATTATATTATGAAGGCAATTCATTACATGTTTCCAAAAGTTAAAGTCACTGATGCAGATATCGAATCAAGCTGGGCAGGTGTCCGCCCATTAATTCATGAGGAAGGTAAAAATCCATCTGAAATTTCTCGTAAGGACGAAGTATGGGAATCACCTTCAGGTCTTGTGACAATTGCTGGCGGTAAATTAACAGGTTATCGTAAAATGGCTGAAACAGTTTTAAATAAGATTGCACAAGATTTAGAGCAACGCTTTGGTATTTCATCAAAACCATGTCATACAAAGAGTATTCAAATATCTGGTGGAGATGTTGGTGGCTCCCAAAACTTAGATGCCTTCGTGTCAAAACGAACAAAAATGGGTGTCGAAATTGGATTATCAGAAGAGGAAGCAAAACATTTAGCACATCATTACGGTTCTAATGTGGACACTGTTTTTGAATATGCCAAAGAAAAGCATCCTGTTTTACCACAAGGGCTATATGCTCAGCTACTGTATGGTATTCATCATGAAATGGTTGTTCATCCAAACGACTTTATGATTCGCCGTACAGCATATATGTTCTTTAATATCGCCCTTGTAAAACAATTTAAAGATGCGGTATTAGATGAAATGGCAAAACAATTACAGTGGTCTCCTGAACAACGTACACAATATGAAAAAGATTTAAATTTAGAAATAACAAGAGCTACAACTGCATTATAATAAAAATGAGGGTCGTCTTAATGGCGACCTGACTTTTTAACTTCTTTCAGCAGGTGTCCAAACACCCTGAAATATAGGGAATCAGTCAAAGAACACCACGTCCTGTGGCATATAAAGGGGAAATCAAATGAATTTCAATAATCAACAAATTATTCCCGCTGCACGAACAGTGAAGCAATTTGATGAAATATTAAATAGTCGATTCGAATACATTGTTCTATTAGAAGTGCATATTAGTTTGCTCATGTCGATAAAGCGAGAGGCGGATCGGAACGGTAAAAAATTAATTATTCATGCAGATTTAATTCACGGCTTAAAAACGGATAACTTTGCAGCTGATTTTTTATGCAATGATATCCGTCCGGCAGGAATAATTTCCACTCGCTCTAATATGTTAATAAAAGCAAAAGCTCGTGGGATTATTGCTATTCAGCGTGTCTTTTTAATTGATACGATCGCGCTTGAAAAAAGCTTTTCAATGATTGAATCAGCAAAACCAGATTATATTGAATTATTACCAGGTATCATTCCTTCTATGATTTCAGAAGTGCACCAGCGTACAAAAATTCCTGTTATTACAGGTGGACTAGTCCGCACGGCTGAAAGTATAGAGGAGGCTTTATCAGCTGGAGCAGTAGCGATTACGACATCAAATAAGAACTTGTGGGAAAATTTCCAAAAATATCGTTGACTATGTATACTATTTTCTCTACACTGTACATAAGTTAAAAAGCGCGTGGTTAGGAAAAGGAACCCACATTTATTCATCTGCATTATAACGTGCAGTTTGTTTAAGTGTGGGTTTATTTTTTTACTAGGTGTACTATTACAAAGGGGGCTTTTTGTATGTCAACATTTACAGCTGAACTTGTCGGCACGATGATTCTTATTTTATTCGGTGGTGGCGTTGTTGCAGGTGTATCATTGCACAAATCGAAAGGTTTTGGCGGTGGATGGGTAGTGATTACATTCGCTTGGGGTCTAGGTGTGGCTATGGCTGCATATGCTGTTGGTGGTATTAGTGGGGCTCATTTAAATCCTGCTTTAACAATCGCGCTTGCTACAATCGGTAATTTCCCATGGGAAGACGTACCTACTTACATTGCTGCACAATTGATTGGTGCATTTTTAGGTGGGGTACTCGTTTATTTCATGTATTTACCACATTGGAAAGGCACGAAAGATCCAGATGCGAAACTGGCTGTATTTTCTACAATGCCTGCTATTAAACATCCATTATCGAATTTAATCTCAGAAATGATTGGTACATTTATACTTGTTTTAGGTATTCTAGCATTAGGAACAAATACAATTACGGATGGCTTAAATCCATTTCTAGTTGGTATGCTTATTGTAGTTATCGGGATGGCATTAGGAGGTCCTACTGGTTATGCAATTAACCCTGCACGTGACTTAGGTCCACGTATTGCGCACTTTTTCTTACCAATCCCAGGTAAACGTGACTCAGGGTGGTCATACGCATGGATTCCAGTTGTAGGTCCAATTATCGGTGGTACGTTTGGTGCCCTATTTTTCCAACAAATTTTTGAGGGAGAAAATAGCATCGCCTTTTGGGTATTCGCTATTATCGTAGTAATTATTTTTATCAGTGCTCAAATGACAGTGAAAAATGTTAAAAGTGAAGAGTAATTTAAAAATTATTTGGAGGTATGTCCGATGTCAGAAAAAAAATATATTTTAGCTTTAGACCAAGGTACAACAAGCTCACGTGCTATTTTATTTGATGAAAAAGGGAGCATTCTCCACGTTGCACAACAAGAATTCCCGCAATATTTCCCACAATCCGGATGGGTTGAACATCATGCAGAAGAAATTTGGTCTTCTATTCTTTCTTGTATCGCCACAGTGCTTTCTGCAAAAAATATTGAATCAAACCAAATTGCTGGGATCGGTATTACAAACCAACGCGAAACAACGGTTGTTTGGGATAAACATTCTGGGAAACCAATTTATAATGCGATTGTCTGGCAATCACGCCAAACGAACGCTATTTGTGAGGAACTGAAAGAAAACGGTTACAATGACTTATTCCGTGATAAAACAGGTTTATTAATCGATGCATACTTCTCTGGTACAAAAGTAAAATGGATTTTAGACAATGTTGAAGGTGCTCGTGAAAAAGCTGAAGCAGGCGATTTATTATTCGGTACAATTGATACGTGGTTAATATGGAAATTAACAGGTGGTAAAGTCCATGTTACAGATTATTCAAATGCTTCTCGTACATTAATGTACAACATTTATGATTTAAAATGGGATGAAGAAATTTTAGACATTTTAGGCGTTCCTGCTTCTATGCTTCCGGAGGTTCGTCCTTCTTCAGAAGTGTATGGCTATACGGAGGAAGCTCTGTTCTTTGGCTCTGCTGTTCCAATTGCGGGGGCTGCAGGTGATCAACAAGCTGCATTATTCGGTCAGGCTTGCTTTGAAGAAGGTATGGTTAAAAACACTTACGGTACGGGCTGCTTTATGTTGATGAATACTGGTGAAAAGGCAGTAAAATCAGAGAACGGCTTATTAACTACACTTGCATGGGGCTTAAATGGCAAAGTAACTTACGCTTTAGAAGGAAGCATTTTCGTAGCTGGTTCTGCGATTCAATGGTTACGTGATGGCTTACGAATGTTCCGTTCTGCTTCAGAATCTGAGCAATATGCTGCACGTGTGGAATCAAGTGATGGCGTTTATGTAGTTCCTGCATTCGTTGGTCTAGGGACACCTTATTGGGATTCTGATGTACGAGGCGCAGTCTTCGGTTTAACGCGCGGTACTTCTAAAGAACATTTTGTACGTGCAACATTAGAATCGTTGGCGTATCAAACAAAAGACGTACTTGGTGCAATGGAAGCAGATGCCAATATTCCGTTGGCGAAATTACGTGTAGATGGTGGGGCAGTTGCAAATAATTTCTTAATGCAATTCCAATCAGATTTATTAAACGTTCCTGTTGATCGTCCAGTCGTTAATGAAACAACAGCTTTAGGTGCTGCGTATTTAGCAGGTTTAGCAGTTGGCTTCTGGAACTCGACAGATGAAATTAGTGAGTATTGGAATTTAAATCGTCAATTCACACCTAATATGGATGACTCACATCGTGAAGAAATCTATGCAGGGTGGAAAAAAGCTGTAGCAGCTGCTCAAGCATTTAAATAAAAAGATAGCTGAATAGTAATGAAAAAACCTTGATAGGCTGATTTGAAGCGGATCCAAGTTGTTAGACAAAAATCTAACTGGGGGTCACTTCATTGGCCAATCGAGGTTTTGTTTTAGGTAATGTTTAGAATATGTAGAATAAATATAAAAAACTCCAAATATCATCTCTCCCTTCTGTAAAAACACTCTGCGTTCATCATTAAATGATTCGTTAAATCCAAGTTTTTTGATTTCTGGAATAACTTTATCTAATTTGTTATAGCAGAGGAATATCTTTTTAAAAATATTTGCGAATAAATAAAAAAAAGCAAAATGAAGGTTCTATGATGTAGCGACTTTTTGTGCTGAATGGGAAGGATAGTTATTTTGTTGTAAATCAAGAAAAAATTGAGAAAGTTTTTCTGTAGCAACGCCTTGAAGCATGTTTATTCCATAAAAACATATAGTATATATTGAGAATTATGAGTATTGGAATGAAAGGGGATTGTGTGGATAAATCTAAGCCGAATCAGGGCAAAAATTTAGATGAGAATGCGAAGGATCAGCAGCTAGAGCCGTTTCGTGCCGATAATGAAGGGAAAAAGATGACGACGAATCAGGGGCTAAAAGTTTCGAATGATGAGAATTCGTTGAAGGCTGGCGTTCGTGGACCAACCATTATGGAGGATTTTCACTTTCGAGAGAAAATAACGCATTTTGATCATGAACGTATTCCAGAGCGTGTAGTCCATGCGAGAGGCTTTGCGGCACATGGAGAATTTGAGTTGTATGAATCGATGGGGGAGTATACTAAAGCAAGATTTTTACAGGACCCTAATAAGAAAACACCTGTTTTTGTCAGATTTTCAACCGTAGTTGGAAGCTTAGGATCGATGGATACTGCACGTGATGTTCGCGGCTTTGCGACGAAATTTTACACGGACGAAGGCAATTATGATTTAGTTGGTAATAATATACCGGTCTTTTTTATTCAAGATGCCATTAAGTTTCCTGATTTAATTCATGCGGTAAAGCCTGAGCCTCATAATGAAATGCCACAAGCAGCCTCGGCACACGATACGTTTTGGGATTTTGTGGCGAACAATCAGGAAATTGCACATATGATTATGTGGCATATGTCTGATCGAGCAATACCTAGAAGTTTTCGAATGATGGAAGGCTTCGGTGTTCATGCTTTCCGTTTCGTCAATGATAAAGGAAAGTCGAGATTTGTGAAATTTCATTGGAAGCCTGTGTTAGGTGTTCATTCACTCATTTGGGATGAAGCGCAAATTATTGCTGGAAAGGATCCAGATTTTCAACGACGTGATTTATGGGAATCAATTGAGATAGGTGATTATCCAGAATACGAGCTTGGTGTACAAATGCTTGAGCCAGAGGACGAATTTAAATTTGATTTTGATATTTTGGATGCAACAAAGCTTTGGCCCGAGGAGATAGTGCCAGTTAAAAAGATTGGGAAAATGACCTTGAATCGTAATGTAGATAATGTTTTCGCAGAAACAGAGCAAGTTGCCTTCCATCCAGGAAATGTTGTGCCTGGTATAGATTTTACAAATGATCCGCTGTTACAGGGCCGGCTGTTTTCTTATTTAGATACACAACTCATACGTCTAGGGGGACCAAACTTTTCTGAAATACCGATTAACCGACCCGTTTGTCCAATTCATAACAATCAGCGCAATGGCTTTAGTCGACAAACTATTAATATAGGAAAAGTGAGCTATCATAAAAATTCCTTGGCCAATAATTCACCATCAACGTCAACGGCAAGGGAAGGTGGCTTTGTTCACTATGAAGAAAAGGTTGAAGGACGTATTACACGAGCACGTAGTAAATCGTTTGATGACCATTTCTCACAGGCAAGGCTGTTTTGGAATAGTATGTCACCTCCTGAAAAACAGCATATCATTGATGCCTTTAGTTTTGAGGTAGGGAAGGTGAAAAGTAAGTCTGTTCGCCAACAGGTTGTCGATATGTTTGTCCGTGTTGATAAAGCAATGGCGACGACTGTGGCCGAGTATATTGGTGTTAATCGTCCAAAAGGAGAGCAGGTAAATGTCACGTTATCTTCACCTGCACTTAGTCAGGCTAATACAATAAAAATGCCACAAACACTTAAAGTAGGCGTGCTAATAGGTGATGGATTTGATGCAAATGAAGTTGGAGAAATACTGAAGTATTTAACAAGACAGGGGGTTCGATACAGCATTATTTCCGACAGATTAGGGGTTGTTACTAGTAGTGATGGCGTACAGTTAACAGCAAGTGACACATTTATTACTACGGATGCGGTACTATTTGATTCATTATATGTTGTAGGCGTAAGAGCAAAAAATCAGGCAAAGTTCAATTCTCATATTGTTAATTATATCAATGAAGCGTATAGACATTACAAACCAATTGGATTCGCTACATCCGGAACGACATTTTTTAATATGTCTAATGCCAATGTCGGGCCAGGCATTGTGTTGGCCACTGGCGACAAAGACTTCGCAAAAAAATTTGTCAACGCCATAGCTCAACAGCGCTTTTGGGAACGGAATATTTATTAACTTACATTATTTTGCCCACGAGAGCAGGAATTACCTGCGGGCAGAGTGAATACCCGCGGAAGCAGGGAGAATACCCGCGGGCAGAGCGAATACCCGCGGAAGCAGGGAGAATACCCGCGGAAGCAGGGAGAATACCCGCGGAAGCAGAGAGAATACCCGCGGAAGCAGGGAGAATACCCGCGGGCAGAGCGAATACCCGCGGAAGCAGGGAGAATACCCGCGGGCAGAGCGAATACCCGCGGGCAGAGAGAATACCCGCGGAAGCAGAGTGAATACCCGCGGAAGCAGGGAGAATACCCGCGGAAGCAGGGAGAATACCCGCGGAAGCAGAGAGAATACCCGCGGGCAGAGCGAATACCCGCGGGAGCAGAGCGAATACCCGCGGAAGCGAAGAAAATACCCGCGGAAGCAGAGGAAATACCCGCGGAAGCAGGGAGAATACCCGCGGAAGCAGAGAGAATACCCGCGGAAGCAGAGAGAATACCCGCGGAAGCAGAGAGAATAGCCGCGGAAGCGAAGAAAATACCCGCGGAAGCAGAGAGAATACCCGCGGGCAGAGAGAATACCCGCGGAAGCAGAGCGAATACCCGCGGGCAGAGCGAATACCCGCGGGCAGAGAGAATACCCGCGGGCAGAGAGAATACCCGCGGAAGCAGGGAGAATACCCGCGGAAGCAGAGCGAATACCCGCGGAAGCGAAGAAAATACCCGCGGGCAGAGAGAATACCCGCGGAAGCAGAGCGAATACCCGCGGAAGTAGAGAGAATACCCGCGGAAGCAGGGAGAATACCCGCGGAAGCAGAGAGAATAACCCGCGGAAGCAGAGAGAATAGCCGCGGAAGCGAAGAAAAAAATACCCGCGGAAGCAGAGGAAATACCCGCGGAAGCAGAGGAAATACCCGCGGAAGCAGAGCGAATACCCGCGGAAGCAGGGAGAATACCCGCGGAAGCGAAGAAAATACCCGCGGGCAGAGAGAATACCCGCGGAAGCAAAGAGAATACCCGCGGGCAGAGAGAATACCCGAGAAAGCACATGGAATACCGTGATGAGAATACTTACAATTAAAAATCTCTCATTGTTCTATTAAGAATAATGAGAGTATTTTTTTGCCTATTGTACGTTAAATTCAATTGTTGCTGATGGTTTGTACTCTGTTTTTTGTTCATTCGGGTCTTCTGTGTAAAAGTCAGTGCTCCCTTTTACGATATAATGTCCTTTTGGAAAATGACCTTTCATTGTTTGTTTCATAAATTCAACGAGTTTAGGTTCTGAAAATTCGTCGTACACGCCTCCGCTCGTGTAGACCTCTTCGTAGGGCACATTTCTTTCAAGAATACGTGTAATTAGTGGAGTATCCATTACACTAGGTATTTCAAAATTCCGTGTCGTCTCCTGCAAATTAAATAAAAATGGGGAGCCTCCATGGTAAATAGTTACGTTTTGAGCCTGCCCTACATATGTGAGCTTAGCCGTTATTTTTATGGATTTCCCCTCAGTGAAGGTGGGTTTGGAAATAGAGAGATCATAAAGAAAGTCTTCCTGTTGTGAAGTAGCCGTTTGTGAATAGTTCTTACTTGGTGGGGGCTTTAATGCTTCTTTTTCCTGACAGGCGGCAACTAGGAGTAGCATAGAGATTAACAGTAAAAATTTTTTTTGCATACAATCCTCCTTTACGGTAGTGGGCGTTGGGGTAGACAAAATGTTACTAAATTTCCTGTAACATTTATGACATTGCATTCAAATTTTGTAAATGCTATGGTGGTAAATGAGGTGATTTTTCGTGGAAAAATTTGATATTGCAATTATAGGCGCAGGTCCTGGGGGCTATGTGGCAGCTATTCATGCAGCAAAAAGTGGCAAGAAGGTCGCTTTAGTAGAGCGCGATAAAGTAGGAGGAGCCTGCTATAATGTCGGCTGTATTCCTTCGAAAATATTGTTGGAGCATAGTAAGCTCATTCAAGAAATACAACGTGGTAATGACTGGGGCATTGAAACTTCTACAGTCAATGTGAATTTTCCACGATTGATGAAACGTAAGGATGCTATTATTGACGAGCTTTTAACAAATATTGAGGGCTATATTTTGAGCAATCAAATTACCTTTTATCGAGGAGAAGCGGCAGTATCTAATGACTTGACTGTAACAGTTGATAATGAGAACTTTACAGCAACGGATGTTATTTTAGCAACCGGAAGTAAACCATTTGTACCACCATTTGAAGGTTTAGAAACGTCTTCCTATTATACAACGGATACATTTTTTGATCTTGAAGAACTGCCAAAGCAATTAACAATTATCGGTGGTGGTGTTATTGCAGTCG
This sequence comes from Lysinibacillus sp. NPDC056232, assembly GCF_042267565.1. Lineage (NCBI taxonomy): Bacteria > Bacillati > Bacillota > Bacilli > Caryophanales > Bacillaceae > Lysinibacillus > Lysinibacillus sp. NPDC056232. The sequence continues at coordinate 136,844 of NZ_JBHJTF010000004.1, forward strand.
AGATGGCATTTAGCTTAGCGCCACTTGGAACAAAGGTGACGATGTTAAATCATAGTGAAGATATTTTACAGACGGAAGAGCCAGATGCGCGACCACTTATTGGTGAAAAGATGAAAAAGCTTGGTATTGAGCTTGTGACGGATTTCCAATTTGACCATTTTAATGGCAATGAGATTCATACCTCTAAAGGAATTTATACATATGAAAATCTTTTGTTTGCAACAGGTCGACGCCCAAATACTGAAATAGCTCAGCAACTTGGCCTTGCATTCGATGGTCGATTGATTGCTGTCAATGAGCATCTTGAAACGAGCCAGCCACATATTTATGCGATAGGTGACTTAGTTGGTGGTTACCAGCTAGCTCATTCAGCGAGTGCAGAAGGAATTCATGCTGTGGACCATATTTTAGGGAATAAACCGGAACTAATTGATCAAACTTTGATTCCACGCTGTGTTTATACACATCCTGAAATTGCGACATTTGGTTTATTGGAAGAGCAGGTGAAAGAACCTTATACGGTTACTCAAATGCCTTTACATACAAATCCTAAGGCATTAATGGAAGGAAATACAGTGGGCTTTATAAAGCTTATTGCGACGAAGGAGGAGGGCCGTATTTTAGGAGCTTGTGTTGTGGCTGATGGGGCAACAGAAATGTTAAATGCTATTTTAGCTACAAAAAATGCTGGTGGCACTGCTCAAACTCTCGCAAATATGATTTTCCCACATCCTACAGTATCAGAGCATATTGGGGATGGTGCCAAAGCTGTTTTTGACAAAGCCATTCACCAATAAAGGTCTCAAAAACTACATTCTTCAGCGGAAGGCTATCCTTCTCGTTGGGGGAATGTAGTTTTTTCTTTTAATTTTATGAAGTGAAAAGTATCCATAACAATACTGTTAAGCCAAATATAATTAGTCCAAATAAAAGGAGAGCGTTTTAAAAATCACAATATGCTTTTTGGGAGCGAATTTTTCTGAAATTAATAATATAACACCAAATACTAAATCAATGAAAGTGACTTCACCCGAAAAATCTTCATCTTCTTCGTGTTTTTTAAAAGCAACATAAAATGCGTTTCCAGCAATAAATAATAAAAATAATGAGCTTACAATTAGCATTAATTGACTCATACAATTACATCTCTCCTAATGAAATATCGTGTTCAGCTGCGCAATGTGAACACGCAAAGCTTTCTTGTATCATGTCATTGATTAAACGCCTCTCCAACAGAGGATGAATGTTCGACATCGCTAGCCTGAACGCTCGTTTGTACTCATTATAATAAGTATTCGCACAGGCTCCAAATAACAAAATCTACCTTTAACAGAACAATTAAAAAATTCTGTTGACTTTGCGTTTTATTATGTTATGTTAATTCTATAAGAATACTTGGTTTTAAATTCGAGTTGGCTAGAAGGCTTCTTTTTACGTAACGGATATTCTACGACCTAAAACATAGGAGCCTTTATGCTGTGAAGTTTCATAAGGACTTGAGGAGGATGGAAAATGAGATTAGGATTTTGGTTACCGATTTTCGGAGGATGGTTACGTAATGTAGAAAATGAGAATATGCCTGCGACGTTTGATTATGCAAAACAGGTGATTCAAACAGGAGAAAAACTTGGCTTTGATGCGACGCTTATTGCCGAACTATATTTAAATGATATTAAAGGTATTGATGCTGACGCACTTGAGGCGTGGTCAACCGCAGCAGCTTTAGCAGCAGTTACAGAAAAGATTGAAATATTAGCTGCAGTTCGGCCTGGCTATCATAATCCAGCGGTGATGGCAAAAGTAGCCGCAAATATTGATCAAATCGCTAATGGTCGTTTTACTTTAAATGTAGTTTCAGCTTGGTGGGAAGAAGAAGCCAAGCAATATGGTGGTTATTTTACAGAGCATGGAGAACGTTATGACCGCACAGAGGAATTCATTGATGTTTTAAAAGGTTTATGGACAGAAGAAACGTTCAGTTATGATGGTAAATATTACAAAATAGAAAATGCATATTTATCTCCTAAGCCAGTCCGAAAACCATATCCAAGACTATACGCAGGTGGGGAAAGTGAGCGCGGTAAAGAGGCAATTACAAAGTCATGTGACGCCTATGTGATGCATGGTGGAACAGTAGAGGAAGTCGGGGCTAAAATTCAGGAAATGCTTGCCCGTCGAAAAGCAATTGGAAAAGGATCGTTCGAAACTTTCGGGATGGCTGCATATGTCATTGTGCGTGATTCAGAAGAAGAAGCACTTGCTGAACTAGCCCGAATTACCAATGTAGAGGATACAGCAGGGTATGCAGGTTTTAATGATTTCACTAGTAAATCGAAGTTAGAGCAACAAATTACATTACAGGATTATTCAGTTTCAAACAGAGGGCTAAGACCGAATTTAGTAGGTACACCTCAACAAGTGGCAGAGCGCATTTTAGCCTATGAGGAAGTGGGTGTAAATCTACTGCTTCTCCAATTCTCCCCACACCTAGAGGAAATGGAACGTTTTGCAAGAGATGTTATGCCTTTAGTGAAAATAAAATCAGCCATCATACAGAAGGAGCGATACCATGACTGCAAAAATATATATTATTCATGAAAATGATGAATGGACAATTCATTTAACAAATCGTTTAGAGGAACTAAACCTACCCTATGAGGTTTGGCATTTGGCAGAGGGATTGATTGACCTATCAAAAGAGCCACCACATGGAATTTTTTATAGTCGTATGAGTGCTTCATCACATACGAGGGGGCATACATTTGCACCTGAACTAACGGAGGCAGTGCTCGCCTGGCTAGAGTATCATGGCCGTCCTGTTATTAATGGAAGCCGTGCCCTAAGATTAGAAGTAAGTAAGGTCAATCAATATTTTGCACTTGAAGCTGTTGGTATTCAAACACCTAAAACGATAGCGACAGTTGGTAAATCACAGCTAGTAGAAGCGGCAAGAACAATTGGTACAACACCGTTTATTACGAAGCATAATCGAGCAGGAAAAGGACTTGGGGTACAACTATTTCATTCAGTTGAAGCGTTAGAAGCATATGTAAATAGTGATACTTTTGAGTCACCTATAGATGGTATTACGCTTATTCAGCAATATATAAAATCACCTGATTCTTTTATAACGCGATGTGAATTTGTAGGTGGTAAATTTTTATATGCGGTTCGTGTTGATACATCTGAAGGCTTTGAACTCTGTCCTGCTGATAGCTGTCAAATAGTGGACCAATTTTGCCCAGTAGGTGAAACAGCAACTAAGAAATCAAAATTTCAAATTATAGACGTTTTTTCAGAGGAGCTTATAAAGCGTTATGAAGAATTTTTAGAGCAAAATAAGGTAAGTGTCGCAGGGATTGAGTCGATTATCGATAAAGAAGGTAATATTTTTACATATGACGTGAATACCAACACAAACTATAATGCAGAAGCTGAAAAAGCAGTAGGGAAATACGGCATGTTAGCTGTGGCGAATTATTTAGGTGCTACATTACGTCAATATGAAAAGACATTGAATTTTGCGTAGGGTATGGATTGTAGTGTAGTAACTATGTAAAGGGGCGTGGTAAATTTGATAAAAGCAGTTATTATTAATGGCAGTAATTCGAGAAATTCACGCGTGACGGCTATTCATGATAAGGTGGAAAACCACTTAAAAGCACAAGGAATAGCGGTACACACAAATTATGTACATGAACTGCCAGCCGAGGACTTAATTACGGCTAATTTTGCAAGTGAGGCTATTATTTCAGAAAATAAACAAGTTGAAGAAGCAGATATTATCGTACTTTTGACGCCTATTTATAAAGCTTCGTATTCAGGAATACTAAAAACTTATTTGGATTTGCTGCCGCAAAAAGCATTACATGGAAAGATCATCTTACCAATTGCTGTAGGTGGCTCTATTGGACATTTACTCGCATTAGAGTATGCATTAAAACCAATTTTAGCTGTATTAGGAGCTACGACTATTGCACATTCTGTCTATATTGTTGATAAACAAATTATTCGGCTTGAAGATGGAAAGTTTGCCATCGAGGAAGAAGCTATCAACCGACTTGATGAAGAATTAAAACAATTACAGCAAATTGTATTAGTAAACTGAAAGATCCATTTAAGTATGAAGTTAGCACATCATCATAACGTTTTCCATTCCGACTAGGCGCTTTCCTGCGAAGCGACAGCAACAAATGTTTTCTGTGCGAAAGCGAAGCGACAGCAACAAATGTTTTCTGTGCGAAAGCGGAGCGACAGCAACAAATGTTTTCTGTGCGAAAGCGGAGCGACAGCAACAAATGTTTTCTGTGCGAAAGCGGAGCGACAGCAACAAATGTTTTTGTGATTTTAAGTATATCTTTGCCGTATTGGCAGGGATATACTTAATTTTATTTTAGGCAAGGATATACTAAATTACTTATTAAATAATCGGTTATCTTAGATACGAACGATAGATGTATAACTTTTTTTAACAGCTGTACCTTAACCAATACATTTCCCCCTATTTCTTTGGCTTATTGCATAAGACACTCTTCCATCTTCTAGTGCCATGTTTTAATCTAATAAGATAGTAATTATCGTAAAATTTGGTACAGCTCATTAAGACTTTGTATTTCATAAGTCGGGACAATTCCAGTATGATTCGGTTTCTTTGCAGAATTAAGCCAACATGTATCTAATCCTGCTAACTGTCCTCCTTTAATATCCGCACTTAAGGAATCACCGATAATTAATCCTTTCTCCACAGAAAAATTAGAAATTCGTGCAAAAACATAATCGAAGTATTCCTTCATTGGCTTTTGATAACCCGTGTCTTCAGAAACAAAAATATCCTTAAAGAATGAATGTAATCCCGAATTACGCAGGCGTTTATCTTGCGTTTTGGAAACACCGTTTGTAACAATATATAAATCATATTCGCTTTGGAGATCTTGTATTAGTTCAAAGGCTCCATGAATAAGCTGATCTCCTTCTTCTAAATAACTACGATAATTCTGTTCAAACAAAGACCCATCAACTTCTTGGCCGTACTTCTCAAATAAAATTGAAAATCGAGTATTCACTACCTCATCTCGGTCTATTTTTCCTTCTTCAAAGGATTTCCACAGGCCTTGATTTATTGTTTTATAATGTGCTGTAATTTCATTAGTTAAAGGGATTTTTTGTTCCTCAAAGAGTAAATGTAACGCCGTTCTCTCAGCTGCTTTAAAATCTAATAATGTATCGTCTACATCAAATAGTAATGTTTGATATTTCTTCATGTTGCTTCTCTCCCTTTCCTCTATAAAAATATGCTTTTTCTTTTGTTCTCAAATAAATCGTATCACTTCTTCTTGTACAAAGAATAGGAGATATCTCATACTAAATGAGAGGTGAAAAAAAGAAAATCGAAAAAAACTGAGATGAAATTTACAATTATGTACAGCATTTCAACTTTTAAACGTTCTCTTCTTTTGATATTTTTTCATATACAGAAGTTCATTCTTTAAACGATGGAAAAGAATTACCATATCTTTATTACCTCAGCAAAAATATATATGAAAAAACTCCCCTAAAAACCTTGGGAAGTTTGGAAGACAGATTCAATGACGTAAATTATAAATAATTAAAGAAAATTTATCTGTATTGATTGACCTTACCCTCACAGGAACCTTTATATTTAAAGTATTACACAACAGGAGGCGATTGTTATGCTTTCAATTGGTGAGTTCTCTAAAATATCATATCTCTCTGAAAACGCTTCACCACTATGATGAAATTGGTCTTCTAAAGCCTGTTTGCACAGACTCTACAAGCGGATATCGTTACTATAATATTTCACAATTGGAAACAGCATTTTGATTACACGCTTAACTTAGCGTGAAGTTTGTACGGATTATTAATGTTTGAATTTATTCAATTTTTTTTAACGACTACGTTAAGGTCGATGAAGTTTCTCGCCGCACGCATAAGCAGCTCGACTTCTTGAGCATTAATGGCGGGGGCAAGAGCCGGTAAGGAGTGAAGAAAAATGAGCATATATGTTTGGTTTAAATATATCCATATCATGGCTGCAATCATCATGGTTGGTACGACGATAACCAATGGTCTTGCCAAAATGTTATCGGATCGCACCGGAAATGTACATCGAATCGCTTCAGCCATGACGTTCACCATGTATTTTAATAAAATTCTCATGTTTCCATCTTTAGTTGTTTTAGCGATTAGCGGCATCGGGTTAACCGCCATCCTTCATCGTTCTTTGTTAGAAGGGTGGATTTTCCAATCCGTGATCATGCTTATGGCTTTGTTCGCACTATTTGGGATTGGTTTGTGGTACGAGCGCCGGTTGCACCGCATCGCCTTGCATTCGGAAGAAAACAAGTGGCGCGAGATGCCAGACGATTATTGGAAATGGAGCAAAATATCGATCCCGATCGGCTTTTTGGCCATGACGGTCATTTTGCTTGCGTTATACTTGATGGTCGGGCAGAGAAGCCTTTTTTAATTTTTTTGTAGGGGAGGTTTCCATCGTGTTTTTCTAATTTATACCTATTTGGTGAAGTACAAAATAGCGCATTATAGGATATAACCTCCTATAACGCGCTATTTTTAATTAACTTCAGGTTCTTCTTTTTTCTCAATCGGTGTTGAAGAGAGATATAAGAAAGCCTCATCTTGCAATAGCAATAATTTTTCTTCACAAACACCGTGCGCTAATGGTCCAGAAAAAATAGACTCCCACCAAGTTCCTGTTGTTGTTGTCATTCATCTACGCCCCCATTTCAATTTTTCAATATGTAGTTGTAAATTTCCCGAAATCACAAAACCGTCTACAGTTCTAATTTATTCTTTACATATCCCCCATTTAAGAAAGAGGAATTTTGGTTGTCAATGTTGTATCGTATAGACAAAGATAGTTTGTTTCGAAATGAAAAAACTATGTATGCCATTTTAAAAAAAGGGGTGCTTTTATGATGAATTTTACGACGCAAGATGTAGAAAATATGATTACAGAGCAACGTCAATTTTATTTTTCTCGAGCGACGAAGAGTACAAAATTTCGAAAAGAGCAATTACTAAAACTGAAGAAAACGATTTTAAAATATGAAAAAGAAATTTTGAATGCTCTGTATTTAGATTTACGAAAGAGTGAGTTTGAGGCATATGCAACAGAAATTGGCATTGTTTTAGATAGTATTTCTTATATGGTAAAGCATATTGAAGAATGGATGAAACCTGAAGCGGTAAAAACACCGATTCAATACCAGATGGGAAAAAGCTTTATTGTCAGAGAGCCATATGGCGTAACATTAATCATTGGTCCATTCAATTATCCATTCCAACTTGTTATGGAGCCATTAATCGGTGCAATTGTGGGTGGTAATACGGCTATTGTAAAACCATCAGAAACATCTGTGCATACAGCAGCAATCGTTAAAAAAATAATTGAAGAAACATTTAATCCTTCATACGTGCGTGTTGTGGAAGGCGAGAAAGAAGAAGTGACGGCACTTATTCATGCGTCCTTTGACTATATATTTTTTACAGGGAGTGTGGCAGTCGGAAAAGTTGTTGCAAAAGCAGCAGCGGAACGATTAACACCAATTGCCCTCGAACTTGGCGGGAAAAGTCCCGCAATTGTCGATCAAACAGCCAATTTAGAAGTAGCGGCGAAAAGAATTGCATGGGGTAAATTCACAAATACTGGACAAACTTGTGTGGCACCAGATTATGTCCTTGTCCATAAAGATGTCTATGACCGATTTATGAAAATATTGAAGGAAACAATTCGTTCCTTCTATGGTAAAAATGCAATAAAAAGCCCTGACTACGGCCGTATTGTCAGTCTAAGACAATTTGATCGTTTACAACAAATTATTGTAGAAGAACGTGATGCCATTACATTTGGTGGTAGAACAGATCGTGATGATTTGTATATGGAGCCTACCATTATTGAATATGTGAAATGGTCAAGTCCTTCGATGCAGGATGAACTATTTGGTCCGATTTTACCTGTGATGATGTATGATGATTTACCGATTGCCGTTCACCAAATTCGTCAGTTACCAAAGCCTTTAGCGGCGTATTTTTTCTCCGAGCATGAGAAAGCGATCCAGTACTTTTTAGAGGAATTACCATTTGGTGGCGGATGTATTAATGATACGATTACACATGTGGGAAATTTACATTTGCCATTTGGCGGTGTCGGGTCATCAGGGGTAAAAGCATATCACGGGAAGGCCAGTTTTGAAAACTTTACACATCCCAAATCAATATTAAAAAAATCTTCTAAGTTAGAGACGAATGTTCTCTTTCCCCCTTATAAACAAAAGGTTAAGCTTGTGCGAACTATAATGAAATAGTAAAAGGAGGTGTCGAATCCCTAAAGATTCTTGACACCTCCCTTTTTTAGGTATCGCTGAAACAGAGGAACTCAGGCTAAGACCTTCACATCCTATGAAAACACCTGACCAACATCGTGTTGTTGTTGCTGACGCTACGTTGCACTACGCTTTCGCACAGAAAATATTTGTTGGCCTAAAACCTCTGAACGCAATTATGCAGAGGCATAATTGATACAAGCTCTCCGAAATATATCTGCCAACATACATGAATCAATTCCGATTGTCGATAAATGTTGATTTTTAATAAGCCAAGTTATTTTGAGCGCTCAGATTAAATATTGGAGATGCCATTTATATAAGTTGATCTTCGTTCCGGCTAGGTGACTCCTTGGGGATCAGCAATAGAGGAACGAAGGCAAAAACCATCACATCCTGTGATACGGAAATCAACTCCACGTTATGGTGAGGAGGCAAATTTCGATGAAATATTAAAGATATATTAAAATGATAGCGTTTTCATCGAAAAAACGTCTTAACAAGCATTTTCTTTATGGGCGAATAAGTAGTAAAATGAATTCAATAGAATGTGGGGGTATTCATCTTGTCATTTCTTGTCGAATAAACAGCAAATGATGAAATGAATGTAGAGATTGATTGGAGGACTATGAAATGTATGCAGAGGAATTGTTGAATGCATTACCTTTGAAAAAAATAATTGGAGTGTTACCTGACCAAGTGAGTGATATAGTAATTGATTCACGAAGTGTGCAACCAAATAGTATGTTTGTTTGTATAAAAGGTTATACGGTAGATGGTCATAATTATGCACAGAAAGCTGTTGAAGGTGGCGCAACAATTGTTGTGACAGAACGACAGTTACCATTAGGAGAAACGATTGCGCAGGTCATTGTAAAAGATACGGATCGAGCAGTCGGCTTGTTAGCTGCAAAGTTTTTTGACTATCCATCAAAAGATATGACAATGATTGGCGTAACGGGAACAAATGGGAAAACATCGGTAACAGGTATTATTCAAAACATCATGCATGGTATGGGCGAGAAATCTGCACTATCAGGGACAATTGGCTTTAATTTAAATGGTATTTTATATGAATCAGCCAATACTACAAGCGATGCATTATCGACTCAACAAATGATTTTCCGTGCAAAAATGGAAGGCTGCCGATTAATGACTATGGAGGTGTCTTCACACGGTTTAGCACTTGGACGTCTAGCTGGCGTAGATTATGATGTAGCTATTTTTACAAATCTTACACATGATCATCTTGATTTCCATGGAACGATGGAGGAATATGGCCATGCGAAGGGCTTATTATTCTCTCAACTTGGACAAGACTTAGAAAAGAATAAATTTGTCGTGTTAAATGCCGATGATGCTTGGTCAGAGCGTTATGCAGCGATGACACCATTTCCAGTATGGACATATGGTTTGGAAAATGAAATAGCTGATTTCCGAGCTATTAACTGTGAGTATCATGATTTCATGACTTCTTTTGACGTTGAAATGCCAGAGGGAATATTTCATGTGAAAATGCATTTACTTGGGGAATTTAATATATACAATGTGCTTGCTGCTATGGTTGCTTTTTATGGTCGTGGTTATTCAATAGAATCAATTATTGAGCAAATTGAGCAATTACCACCAGTAAAGGGACGCATGGAGAAAGTTTGTTCAGATTTACCAGTGCAGATGTTTATTGATTATGCACATACACCTGATGCAATTGAAAAGGCGATTTCTTCAGCTCAACCATATAAAAAAGGCAAGCTTATTTTCTTAGTTGGCACAGGCGGCAATCGTGATAAATCGAAACGTCCAACAATGGCAGAAAAGGCATCAGCCGCTGATTACGTTATATTAACGACAGATGACCCGCGCTATGAAGAATACGATAGTATTACTGGTGATCTTGCCAAAGGGATGTTACACGAAAATTATGCATGTATAGGAGACCGTGCTGAGGCTGTGCGCCATGCGATTGAGATTGCTGAACCAGGAGATATAATTATTTTTGCTGGTAAAGGCCATGAAGATTATCAAATTATTGAGAATACTAAATATCCACATAGTGATGCGGATATTGCAATAGAAGCTGGCCATTTAAAATTTGTATAATAGATGATCTCCAATAAGGATGTTAGAGCGTACGATAGTGTGAACGTAATGCATGCAATCATGCGATAAGTTCACCATACTTAGAAACCCCTTTTAGTAATAAGGGGTTTTCTTTTTGGGTTAACATGAAGGTGAAAGTCTAATGATTATCATCGGAATGTTTGAGGGAGCTATCTGCATTGGGCCTCGCCAAGTATTCAATCGAAACCTCTTTTTTGGGGAATTCATGTAAAAAGGTTGTAAGAAAGGCAAGTCTTCTTTTATTATTAGTAAGTATGAAAAAAGGAGAATGACGAGATGAATTCAAATTTAGAAAAAGATATATTATCACGTCGAACTTTTGCCATTATCAGTCACCCTGATGCTGGGAAAACGACGATTACAGAAAAGCTTTTACTATTTGGTGGTGCGATTCGTGATGCCGGTACGGTAAAAGGGAAGAAAACAGGTAAGTTTGCAACATCTGACTGGATGGAGATTGAAAAGCAACGTGGGATTTCTGTAACTTCTTCAGTTATGCAATTCGATTATAATGGATCACGTGTCAATATTTTGGATACACCAGGACACCAAGATTTCTCGGAGGATACGTATCGTACATTAATGGCGGTGGATAGTGCTGTCATGGTCGTGGATGCTGCCAAAGGTATTGAAGCACAAACTTTAAAGCTGTTCAAAGTTTGTAAAATGCGTGGTATTCCGATTTTTACGTTTATCAATAAACTTGACCGTCAAGGGAAGGAGCCACTTGAGCTGATTGAAGAGCTTGAGGAGGTACTAGGCATTAACGCTTACCCAATGAACTGGCCAATTGGTATGGGTAAAGAGTTTCTAGGTATTTATGATCGTTATAATAAACGTATCGAGCAATTCCGTTCTGATGAAGCGGAACGTTTCTTGCCAATTGATGAAAATGGGGAACTTGCAGTCGAGCATCCGATGAAGGTGACTTCTTATTATTCACAAGCAATGGACGATGTTATGTTGCTTAACGAAGCGGGTAATGAGTACTCGGAAGAAAAAATTCGTCGTGGTGAATTAACACCTGTTTTCTTTGGTTCTGCTTTAACAAATTTCGGTGTACAAACATTCCTTGAAACATATTTACAATTTGCACCGACACCACAGCCTCGCATTACTGAGAATGAACTATTTATTGATCCAGTTGAGCATGAGGAGTTTTCAGGCTTCATTTTCAAAATTCAAGCGAATATGAACCCTGCACACCGAGATCGTATTGCCTTTGTGCGTATCGTATCAGGTAAATTTGAACGTGGCATGAACATGACTTTATCTCGTACAGGTAAATCATTCAAAGTGACACAATCTACACAATTCCTTGCGGATGACCGGGAAACAGTAGATGAAGCAGTAGCTGGTGATATTATCGGTTTATATGACACAGGTACTTATCAGATTGGCGACACAGTCGTAGGTGGTAAAAAGACATTCCAATTTGAAAAATTGCCACAGTTCACTCCGGAGTTATTTGTTCGTGTTACTGCGAAAAATGTTATGAAATCTAAGCAATTCCATAAAGGGATTTTACAATTAGTGCAAGAAGGCGCCATTCAATATTATAAAACATTGCATACAGAAGAAGTTATTCTTGGAGCAGTTGGTCAATTGCAATTTGAAGTTTTTGAGCATCGTATGAAAAATGAATATAATGTTGAAGTGAGAATGGAGCCAATTGGTTCGAAAATTGCAAGATGGATTGAAAACGAAGAGGATGTTAAAGAATCAATGTCTTCAGGTCGTTCAATGCTTGTAAAAGACCGTTTTGATAATTTTGTTTTCTTATTTGAAAATGAATTTGCTATGCGTTGGTTTGCTGATAAAAACGAAAACATTAAACTGTATAGCCTTTTATAATAAAAAACACGAATCGACATGTTGCGATTCGTGTTTTTTTACAAGGAAAATTGGAACTATATGTAGAATATATACAGTATTGGGGAATATAAGCCTCATCAGCATAACGTGGGTTGATTTCCGTTCCGACTGGGCGCTTTGTTGTTGCTGTCGCTACGCTTTCGCACAGATAAAACAATTGTTGCTGCCGCTACGCTTTCGCACAGATAAAACAATTGTTGCTGTCGCTACGCTTTCGCACAGATAAAACAATTGTTGCTGTCGCTACGCTTTCGCACAGATAAAACAATTGTTGCTGTCGCTACGCTTTCGCACAGAGCAAAGCTTCCTGGGGGCATCCGATGAGCCGCTTCACTCGCGTTCCTCTATTGCTAATCCCCGAGGAGTCGCCCAGTCTCCACTCCAATCAAACGCTTCACAAAGTATGTATCTCTGGTATGTCACTCTAATTTATAGTGATAAAACGTAACTTCGCCTATTGTTTTATGCAAACGTAAGCTAAGTGATATAAGTTATTGTAGTTGCATAGTAGGAACAGAAATCAACCTAAAGTTTTGAAGATGTGCTTAATTGCACCCCATTTTTTTGACACTTTTTTCGTGAACATCTTGGAAAATATGATACACTAAAAGCTATACTAAAACACAAAAGAGAGTTGAAAATACATGGCAACTGAGCAACCATTTTTACCAGTATTACTAGGATCAGATATGAATGCATATGGTATGGCACGTGCATTTTATGAGGCATATGGTATTAAACCACTTGTATTAGGACGTTCACATTTAACAGCAACGCAAGACAGCCATATCATAAATTTCGAAGAGATTGATCGCTTAAATGAACAGGATGTATTTGCACCTGCACTTGCAAAGGTCGCAAAAAAATATTCTGATAAAAAATTACTGTTGTTAGCGTGTGGAGATGATTATGCAAAGCTTATTATCAAAAATAAGCCAGCATTGCAGGAGCATTTTACAGTACCATACATTGATGAATCCCTTATGGATGAAATTTTATTAAAAGAAAATTTCTATAAAATGTGTGATAAGTACGATTTTAAATATCCAGGTACGACGACTGTGACAGCAAACAATTATGAAAACTTTACACCACCATTTGACTACCCAATTATTTTAAAGGCATCGAACTCGGTGGAATACTGGGCATGTAAATTCCCAGGTAAGAAAAAAGTGTTCGTTGCACATGATGAAGCGGAAAAAACAGCAATTTTAAAAGCAATCTATAGCTCAACCTATCAGGATACAATGATTATTCAAGAATTCATCCCAGGTGACGATTCTTATATGCGTGTATTAAATGCATATGTAGGGAAAGACGGCAAAGTGAAGCTGATGTGTCTAGGAAATCCAATCTTGGAAGAGCATTCACCTGAGGGAATCGGTAGTTATGCAGCAATCGTTACAACATACGATAAAGAATTAATGGATCAAGTACGCTTTTTCTTAGAGGAGATCGGTTATACAGGCTTTGCTAACTTCGATATGAAATACGATATGCGCGACAAACAGTATAAGCTGTTTGAAATCAATTTGCGTAATGGCCGCTCAAGCTATTATGTTACAGCAAGTGGTCATAATTTAATGAAGTATGTAGCAGATGACCATATGTTAAATATTGAACAGGAAGTAACTTATGTTCAGGATAAGCATTTATGGATGGTTATTCCTAAAGGTGTATTATTCAAATATGCGTCAAATGAAAAGCTTAAACTAGAAGCGAAAAAATTAATTCGTGAAGGGAAATATACAAACTCTCTTTACTTTAACCAAGATATGAATGCAAAACGTTGGGTGAAGCTAACGTTAAATAATTTAAATTATTATCGAAAATATAAAAAGTACTTCAACAATAAAGGATTGACTGAGTAAAACAAAGAAGCCATCTCAAATAACTGAGATGGCTTCTTTTGTAGGGTTCTATAATTTTTGTTCGTGTATTGTTGAGTAACGTTATACTTCTGTGAGTTCTACTACAACACCTGAGCGAGCGTCAGCAGCAAATTCAAATGTTTGCATTTCACCCTCGTGTAAACGAGAGATCCCTCCACGGTATACAGGAATAGTCATAATGCCGTTTGAGAAATTGTCTGTTTTCATAAAAATCCAAGAACCGTCAATCGGTGAATCCTTTTTAAATTCCTTTTTTATGTTTTCAAGTACTTGTCCTGCAGGTACATACGGAGAAACCTTTTCACTTGCTTCTTTAACAATGACTGCGGCAGCAAGGCCAGTAGCAACACCAATTAAAAAATCACGTAATTTCATGCTTTTTTCCTCCTTTTTCTATAGCTTTATTTTAACATAGCATACAGAGTGAATGCACGTTCACACGTTAGCACTTTTTAGGAAATGTATCAATATTGCGAATTTGGGATTTAATTTCGCTTGGCGTAATTGTTACTGCCGCTACGTTTTCGTACAGAAATCATTTGTTACTGCCGATTCACTTTTGCACAGATAAATACTTCAGCAAATTTGAGATACCCTTTGAAGATGAACTACACGCGCATTTATCCCGCTATTCATTGGGAAATGGGAGTCTTCCGCTGAAAATAGATATATATGTTACAATGGACAAGGAAGAATATTCTACTTCGTGGGGAGAGAGTCAACATGAATGAGGAAACATTACAATTATTTAAAACATTAACGGAATTACCAGGTGCGCCGGGTAATGAACATGCAGTACGTGCATTCATGCGGTCTGAGTTGGAAAAGTACTCGGATGAGATCGTTCAGGATAATTTAGGGGGTATTTTCGGTGTGAAGCGGAGTGAAGTTGCTGATGCACCAAAAGTGTTGGTTGCTGGTCATATGGATGAAGTGGCATTCATGGTTACTTCTATTACCGATAACGGGATGATCCGCTTTCAAACATTAGGTGGTTGGTGGAATCAGGTAATGCTAGCGCAACGCGTTGAGGTATTTACCAAAAATGGCGCGATTCCAGGTGTGATTTCATCAATACCCCCACATTTATTAACCGATGCTGAACGTTCTAAACCGATGGATATTAAAAATATGCTTATAGATGTTGGTGCAGACAATAAAGAAGATGCTATTGCACTTGGTGTTCGTCCAGGTCAATCAATTATCCCTGTCTGCCCATTTACACCAATGGCCAATCCGAAGAAAATTATGGCCAAAGCTTGGGATAACCGCTATGGCTGTGGATTGGCAATTGAATTGATGAAAGAAGTTAAGGATGAAAAGCTAGCCTCACATTTATATTCAGGTGCGAATGTTATGGAGGAAGTTGGTTTGCGAGGTGCTCAAGTGTCCGCAAATATGATTAAACCAGATTTATTCTTCGCTCTAGATGCTTCACCTGCAAATGATATGTCAGGAGAAAAAAATCAATTTGGTCAGCTTGGAAAAGGCACATTATTACGTATTCTTGACCGTACGATGGTTACACATAGAGGCATGCGTGAATTCATCTTAGATACTGCGGAAACGAATAATATCCCTTATCAATATTTTGTATCACAAGGTGGTACGGATGCAGGACGTGTGCACACGGCAAATGACGGTGTTCCTAGTGCAGTAATTGGTGTTTGCTCACGCTATATTCATACGTCTGCGTCAATTATTCATATTGATGACTATGCAGCTGCAAAAGCTTTAATTGTGGAACTAGTGAAGAAAGCAGATCGTTCGACATTAGCAACGATTCGCGCTAATGTGTAAAGTAATTCCACAGAAATTAAAAGATGCCTTTAGGGGCATCTTTTTCTATGCGAAGAAAGAGGGATTAAGAAAATGAACATAACTATTGGTACAAAAAACAAAGCAAAAACAGAGGCAGTTGAAGTTATAGCTAGAAAATATTTTGATAAACCAAATTTCACCTACGTTAAGGCTGCTTCACAAGTATCTGATCAACCAATGACTCATGAAGAAACACGATTGGGAGCAATTAACCGTTCGCAAAACGCAATCAAAGAGACGGGTGCGCAATTATCATTTGGATTAGAGGGTGGAGTGACTGAAATTGATGGTGTAATGTACGTTTGTAACTGGGGAGCACTTACAGTATCAAATGGCAAAACTTATACAGCTGCTGGCGCACAAATTATATTACCAGAAGAAATTGCCCAGGAAATAAGAGCTGGGAAGGAACTTGGGCCAGTAATGGAGCACTATACACAACGCCGAGATATCCGACAAGGTGCGGGAGCTGTAGGTGTTTTCACACAAGGGTTAGTAAGTCGACAGATGATGTTCGAGCATATAGTCTCGCTTCTTATTGGCCAATATTTATTCACATTAGCACATGACTAGTGTCTTTTGATTAGTGATACTGGAATAGTAAAGGATAGTAAAGTTGCAACTTTAAAATAATTTTTTTAAAATAGATAATTGGATAGTTTTGAACAGAGCGGTTCACAAATATGTGAGCCGTTTTCTCTTCATTTGGCATATAGTAAGCTACAATAGAGGAACCCGGTTTATAAACGTCACGTCCGGTGACATTATTTTCGCGAAAGTGATCAATACACTGAAACTAAATTAATTTAGAAGAAAGGGTGTGAACTAGGTGAAACAAATTAAATCAGAACAACTTGTGTCCCTATTAAAACAACAATTGAATGAGGAAAAGTTTGAGTTTGAATTTGACAAAAAGCACGATAAATTACGTCTAAACCATAAAAAGATTGGTAAAGGGATGGAGCTTTCTCTACCAGGTATTTTAGCCAAATATAATGACAAGCAAGGGGCTGCGATCGATGAAGTCGTTTATACAATCGAGCAAACCTTTAATGCGATGGAGCAAGAAATGGAACAAGGATTCCAAACTACTACGCAAATTTATCCAGTTATTCGTGCGACATCCTACCCTCAAGCCTCGAAGGAGGGACATGCATTCATCACAACTGAACATACAGCCGAAACACGTATTTTTTATGCGCTTGATTTAGGAAAAACCTATCGTTTTATTGATGAATCCATGTTAGAGGCACTACAATTAACAGTAGAGAAAGTTCGTGAAATGGCACGATTCTCCGTAAAGCAGCTACCAACAGTTTATAAGAAAGATGAAGTTTCAGGAAATGTTTTCTATTTTGTTAATGCTAATGATGGCTACGATGCAAGTCGTATTTTAAATGAAAGCTTTTTGAAAGAAATGCAGACTAAAATTGAGGGCGACATGACGTTATCTGTGCCACACCAGGATGTATTAATAGTAGGTGATATTCGTAATGAAACAGGGTATGATGTATTAGCACAGATGACAATGCATTTCTTTACTGTCGGTACCGTACCGATTACGTCATTATCTTTTATTTATGAAGATGGGGAGCTAGAACCGATCTTTATATTAGCAAAAAACAGAGTTAAAAAGGAGCAAGAGAAAAAATGAATGTATTTTACAACAAAGAGCATGTAGGAGATGTACTGCTAGTACAATTAGCGACGGAATCAATCGTGAAAACAAAGGTAGAACGTGCGGGTGATATCGCTATTTTAAAGGAAGCACAAACAGGAGAAATTAAAGCATTTAATTTATTTAATGCCAGCAACTATATACAAACTGAAGCACAAGGTCTAGTTGAAGTTACTCCAGAATTAGTAGCACAGCTAGAGGCAGCTATTGCAAAAAATGGAGCTGAAATCAGCTTAGATGTAGATTTTTCCCCAAAATTTGTTATAGGCTATGTAGAAACAAAGGACAAGCATCCGAATGCTGATAAACTAAGCATTTGTTCTGTAAACGTAGGTGACGAAACATTACAAATTGTATGTGGCGCACCAAATGTGGAAGCAGGTCAAAAGGTTGTCGTAGCAAAAATCGGTGCAGTAATGCCTTCTGGAATGCTTATTAAAGAAGGTAATTTGCGAGGTGTTGAATCATACGGTATGCTATGTTCAGCACGCGAATTAGCAATTCCAAATGCACCTTCTGAAAAAGGAATTTTAGTATTACCAGAAGATGCGAAAACTGGTAGTGCGTTCGAAGCACCAACTAAATAAAGTCTCCGGAACACGGTTTAACTTTGCGAAAGCGAAGCAATAGCCCAATTAATATCAAGACCAAATTGGTTATATGTACTTAAAATCGTTATGCTACTAATATGCTAGTAACATAACGATTTTTTTGTCTAGAATGAGCCTCTAAATACAAGTTTCTATTACATTTTTATGGTATGCTTTTTGTTATAGACATTTAACTTCTTTCAGCAATTATTTTCTGTACCGAAAGCGAAGCGACAGCAACACGGTTTTAACTGTGCGAAAGCGAAGCGACAGCAACAATTATGCCGAGGCATAATTGATTTAGTTAATGCTATAAATGAAGTGTAAGAGAAATGAGTGAAACAATGTGAATTGGTTAAAAAAACAAATGGATAAATTTTTAAATAAAGATGACAATGATTACGAATATGAAGAGTTTTATGATGACTATGAAGAAGAACAATCTGAGCAACTAAACTCATTTAAAGAAACAACAGCAGCAAAGCAAAAAACTTTTCGTTTTCCGTTAATTGAGGATGAGGAATTTTCAGCTCCACCATCAACACCATCATCAAAAGAAGCATTTAATCAAATGGACGATGCATACTCGTCCGGACAAATTGAAGATTTATCGCTACCGAGGCACTTAAATAATCATATTGTGGATTCGAGTGTTTATGATATTGAGGTTTCAGGTATTCGAGATCTATTAGCAAATCGAACGAAGAGAACAGGTAGAACGACGATTACGCGAAGTCAGCCTGAACCGGAAAATCGTTCGAAAGCAAGTCTTGTTTTTCGAGATGCACAAAATGAATTACCGACTTCGCCTAAAGATACGAATTATCTATCAGAAAAAACAGATGAAAGTGATTTACCTGCTAATCGCAAACGTTTTGTACCAAGTGATGTTCCGTCACCAGTCTATGGTTTTACTAAGCCAAGCCCAATTGAACAATTATTAGAGAAGCGAAAGGAAGAGCACGACAAAAAAGAGTTAGAAATACCTACAGCATCTAAGTCTATAAAAGAAGCGACAACAAATGAGGCTATTGAAAATATACTAGAAGAAAAAGAGCCTATTAGCGCAGATCAAAAAGATGGACCTGAACAGTTAGAAATCCCTGAAACAATTGAAAAACCTGCAAAGCAACCGATTACTTTTGATGATAAATTATCAGACGAAACCAATCATCCAAATGATAATACGACGACGGAATTACCTGTTCCACTAACAACTTCTTTTGCCGTAGAATTTGAAGACCAAGTGAAAGAAGCTGTTCAGCATGAGCTGAATATTGAACAACTTCCTGTTGATCAATCCGAAATTCATGTAAAAGAAGTAGTCGTAGAACAATTACAAATCGAAAATTCTACTATCCACATTGGTGAAGTGACAGTAGTCCAGCCATCAATGAATGAAGATATTGAGCAAGAGATATTGCAAGAACAATCATTAGAAGAGCAATCTGTAGGAAAGAAAGAAAAAAGTGGCGGGGTACCATTCAATGTTTTAATGCTAAAAACGGATAAAGAGAAATGGAGAATTCGACAGCAATTAAAAAATACGAAGCCGACCCCAACAATTGTTGAAAAGGATCAAGAAGAACAAGAGCCTTCTTCTGAGCCGATTCATTTAGAGAAAGAACATCAATTGGTGCCATCCAATAAAGAACAAATCCAACGATCCATACATTTAGAGATTAGTGAGTTAGAGATGGATGATACAACAACACTACAATCGACGGAGGAAGACGAGGTTTCTATTCAAAATACTGCTCCATTCAATACTGCAACAGAGAGTGTATCAGTCATTACAATGGCACCAGTATCATCAATGTCGAGCGTTTCGACATTAGAAAAGACTGTGATTGATGTTGAGAGCTCCGACGAAATTTCAGCAACAACCGAAACGGAAATGGAAACAACTGCTGAAAAGGAAGTAGCGGTAACAACCGAAACGGAAGTGGAAACAGCTGCTGAGAAGGAAGTAGAAGTAACTACCGAACCGGAAATGGAAATAACTGCTGAGAAGGAAGTAGCGGTAACAACCGAAACGGAAATAGAAATAACTGTTGAACAGGAGTTTCCTATCGAAAAAGTAGTGATTCCCGAGGAGAATTATATTGATCTAGAAGAGTATCTAGAGCAACCTTCCATATCAGATGAAACATTAGTGGAAAATCAAGTAATGGAAATACCTCCAAAACCTGTTCATGTGTATCAAAAGCCAGAGGATGAGTTTTTAGAGCCACCTGAGGAAAAAACACAGGATACTGAGTGGATGGAGCAACAGGGAGATACGTTGGTCGAAGCTTTGTCTTATTTCCAAGTCTCAGCTCAAATAGAATCCATTATGCAAGGACCTGCCGTGACACAATTTGAAATAACAGTGAGTCATGGTACGAAGGTTAGTAAAATCCGCAATCTATCAGATGATTTGAAGCTTGCGTTGGCAGCGAAAGATATCCGCATCCAAGCTCCGATTCCTGGGAAGAGCTCAATTGGCATTGAGATACCGAACCGTGTATCTCGCGCTGTTCGATTATCAGAAGTGACAAATAGTGCTTCTTTCCTTGAGTCAGATTCACCGTTAGAAGCAGCATTGGGTCTGGATTTAACAGGGAAGCCTGTAACCATTGATTTACGAAAAATGCCGCATGGCTTAATTGCCGGAGCTACAGGTTCTGGTAAATCAGTTTGTATCAATTCAATTTTGGTTAGTTTATTATATAAAGCTGCACCACATGAATTAAAACTAATGCTTATCGATCCTAAAATGGTAGAATTAGCACCGTTTAATCATATTCCTCATTTAGTTAGCCCAGTCATCACAGATGTTAAAGCTGCTACAGCTGCACTGAAATGGGCAGTGGAGGAAATGGAACGTCGTTATCAGTTGTTTGCTCATGCGGGTGCACGTGATATTACACGTTATAATGCAATTGCGGATAAAAATAATGAACATAGCTTAAAATTACCGTATATTCTAATTGTCATTGATGAATTGGCAGATTTAATGATGATGTCTCCTACAGATGTAGAGGAGGCAATTTGTCGTATTGCGCAAAAGGCACGTGCTTGTGGTATCCATTTAATTGTTGCAACTCAAAGACCGTCTGTTGACGTTATTACAGGGCTTATTAAATCAAATATTCCTACACGTATTGCTTTTGCGGTATCTTCACAAATCGATTCACGTACAATTTTAGATGCGCAAGGTGCAGAAAGATTGCTTGGACGAGGCGATATGTTATATTTAGGTAATGGTATGTCTGCTCCGGTGCGTTTGCAGGGGACATTTGTGACAGATGATGAAATTGAAGCGATTATTGAGCATGTTCGTGAGCAAGGAGAGCCTGATTATATATTCGATCAAGAGGAACTTTTAAAGAAGACTGAGGTTTCTGCTGAGCAAGATGAACTGTTTGAGGATGTATGTCGATTTGTCTATGAGCAGGGAGGAGCTTCTACTTCCTTAATTCAGCGCAAATATCATATTGGCTATAATCGTGCTGCACGGTTAATCGATATGTTGGAATCGCATGGCTTTGTGTCTGAGGCAAGAGGCAGTAAACCACGAGAAAGTTATATTACAGAAGAAGATTTAATTGCTATGTTTGAATAAGAATTGTATTGTTTTCGTATAGATTATCTTAATTACGTCGAAATTAGTTTTTTTAGAAAAGTTACACATTTATCCTTATGCATAAATAGTGCTATAATAGACAAGATGTGTTGATTAGTACGTATTTTTTAGCACTTCCAAAGGTATTAATACCTAATAATTAGTGAGAAAATACGGTACACCTAATAGATGATAGAAGGGATATTGAATTCCCGGGGGGTTTAATTAATGACAGTTTTTCATTTCACAGGCATTAAAGGTTCTGGCATGAGTTCACTTGCACAAATCTTATTTGATGCTGGTGAACAAGTACAGGGCTCAGATATTGATAAATATTTTTTCACGGAACAGCCGTTACGTGAGCGTAATATTTCAATTTTTACATTTAATGCAGATAATATTAAAGAAGGTATGACAGTTATTGCAGGGAACGCATTTCCTGATGATCATCCCGAATTAGAGCGTGCACGTGAAATTGGTGTAGAAGTTATTCGCTACCATAAATTTTTAGGTGAATATATCGGTAATTATACGTCGATTGCTATTACGGGTGCACATGGTAAAACATCTACGACAGGCTTAATGGCTCATGTTGTAGGAGGTTATAAACCAACTTCTTATTTAATCGGTGATGGAACAGGCGCTGGGCATGAAAATGCTGACTTCTTTGTGATGGAAGCATGTGAATACCGTCGACACTTTTTAGCTTACAATCCCGATTACGCAGTAATGACTAATATTGATTTTGACCATCCTGACTATTTTGCAAACATAGAGGATGTTTATTCAGCCTTTCAATCATTAGCATTACAGGTTAAAAAAGCCATTATTGCTTGCGGTGATGATGAACATCTACAACGTATTCAAGCAAAGGTACCAGTTGTTTATTATGGATTTGGGGCTGAAAATGATTTTGAGGCTCGTAATGTTGAAAAAACAACAAAGGGTACAAAGTTTGATGTATTTGTCCGTAATGAATTTTATAGTACATTCTTTATCCCATTGTTTGGTGATCATGCGGTATTAAATACTTTAGCTGTTATTACACTTTGCCAATATGAAGGTATTTCACCAGACATCGTTCAAGAACGTTTAAACACATATAAAGGTGTGAAAAGACGTTTTACAGAAACGGATATTGGGAATAATGTTTTAATAGATGACTATGCACACCATCCAACTGAAATCCGTGCAACGGTTCAATCGGCACGACAAAAATTTCCAGATCGTGAGCTAGTAGCTATTTTCCAACCACATACATTTACACGTACACAAGCTTTTTTACAGGATTTCGCAGATAGTCTAAGTCTTGCAGATACAGCATACTTATGTGATATTTTTGGCTCTGCAAGGGAAACACAAGGCGCACTTTCAATCCAAGATTTAGCGTCTTTAATTGAAGGCAGTGCAGTGATTACCACTGAAGGAATCGATGTGTTAACAAAGCATAAAGGCGCAGTATTTTTATTTATGGGCGCTGGCGATGTTCACAAATTCCAAGATGCTTTTGAAGACGTGCTAAAGAACAACGAAACAGCTTAGTCCGCAAGGAATAAGCTGTTTTTTCTCAAAAATGAGAAGGAATTCAGTTTTTTTTGTCGAAGATAAGGATAGGATTAGTAAAGAGAATTTTTACTTGCAGGAGGTCTAGTTATGGAAATTATTTTGTATATTGCGGCAATCATCGCAGCAATCGGTTTTTTAATTTTATGTGTGAGCGTAGGAATGACATTATTTTCGCTCAAATCAATCCTTAACAGTTTAGCAGGAACATTATCGGGTATAGAAGGACAGATGGAAGGTATTACACGTGAAACGACTTCCTTACTGTCCAAAACAAATAGCTTGGCAGAGGATATTCAAGAAAAATCTGAACAGTTAAATTCTGTTGTTCATGCAGTCAAAGGAATTGGCGACTCTGTGAATGGTTTAAATACATCTGTACAGCAAATTACTTCTTCAATTTCTACAAGTGTGGAACAAAATGAAGAAAAAATTGCACAGGTTGTTCAGTGGAGCAATGTCGCAATCGGCATTGCTGATAAGTGGAAAAAACGTAAAATTACCGATCAGGCCAATGAGGTGATTCAAGATGATGTTTATCCTTTTGAATCTGAGAAAACGGAAAAATCAAAAAGAAAATGGGGCCGTAAAAAATAATTATTATTCGGTAGACGTTAATGTCAGCTGAATAAAAATAAAGTCTTAGGCATAAGTTGAAGAATGCATCCGCGAAGGCAGATGGACAACCAGTCTAGGCAAATTAGATAATAAGATGGGGAGGAATTGTTGCATGACAACTCAAAAGCCAAATTTTAATGAAGTGAAGGAACAACAACTTGAAAGTTCATTGCCGCAGCTTTATCATCCGCAAGAATCAATTTATGAAGAGGAGCGAGTGAACATGAAGGATTTCGTTATTGGCGCATTAGTTGGCGGTATAGTAGGTGCAGCTGCCGGCTTATTACTAGCTCCAAAATCAGGAAAAGATTTACTTAGCGATGTAGCAGTACAAGCTGTTAACCTAAAAGATAAGAGTGCAGATTTCTCGACAACTGCAAAAGATAAAACGGTTCAATTATCTAAACAAATTCAAGAACAATCTACACAATTAGTGGAGAAAGTAAAAACGTTAAAATCAGCAAAGGCACCAACTGTTTTTGACGATGGTACTGTTTCTTTTGAGGGTGAAGAGCCACTGGAGGATTTCATTCCTAGTGAAGAACCTAAGGCAGAGGATGCTGATGAAAAAAAGGAACAAGCTGAAGAAAAAAGTGAAGAAGTTCGCGCATAATAGATAAAAGGGATACGATACATCTTATCAACGATGTATCGTATCCCTTTTTTATTGTTAAGGAAACTATGGATTTTTTGCCTGTGGATAAACTAGGGCAAAGTCGTCGTCTAGGCTAAAACGCTACATCTCGAGGTCGCTTCGATCCCTCGGGCAAAAGTGGTGGAGCGTTTACTTTTGCTTCGGGCTCTCCAGCGCTTGTCGGATGTAAACGAGCGCTTTAGCGCATTTGTTCAGATATAGGTGCTTTTTCTAGTAAAATTTCTAGTTTATCCCCGCCGAAAATCTCCATATCGAAGCTTGCCGGTTGACCATTTCGTAAAATCGTGAAATTACCTTTAAATGTAGTAGGCAGTTGCCAATTGGAGAAGCGGAACACATCCTGGTAGATCCAACGACTTCGGTCTTTCTCTTTAAATGAAATACTGGCTCTATTTGGAACGGTTGAAAGAGGTGTTACCACTACTTGATTAACGAGAACTTCGTTAGCCATCTTTTTTAGCTCTACTACCTCGTTTTGAAAGTGTATGATAATTTTATCCTCAAGTAAAACACTCATTTGGTCAGCAATCTGTTGAACGATAGGGTATGTTTGTTGCTGAAATGTAAGTACATCACCATCTTGTACAGCATATGACATTTTAGATGGTTTACCATTCATCATTAAATGAGCTGAAAACTCTGGTAAATAAAGTGGCTTTCCGTCCACTTGAATATAAAATGACTCAAATTGTTTTAATAACTCCCAATTATTAGTGAGCTTAAATACATCCTCGACTGTTTCAGCTATTTCAAACATCACAACATCTCGATCATTTAATACACTTTCGAGTGATACTGGGGAACCATTAACCGTTATTTGTGGTTCGATGACATATTTTGTATGTTGAATTGTAACGGTTTTAATGGCAGCATCATCTACAATATCTCTTACCGTAGCAGTAGCTGGCTGGCCGTCTTGACCTTCAATTAACTGGATGGCATCGCCTGATTTAATCATCGTTTTAGTGGATGCCTGATGACCATTCACTAAAATTTCTGCCGGTTGACCGTGACCACCAGGAATGAAAATATCTTGTCCATTTACATTCAATGATAATCCATGTCCTGGTTTTCCATATAACTGTTTGGCTCGAATATTGGCTGCTAAAAATGCATCAGCGACAGTCATTTCCTTTAATTCAAAAAGGCGAACTACTTGTTCATTGACAGTTAAACTCATATATTGAATAGGCATTTTTTTTGCTGCAATGGCAATACCGATTGGAGTCACCAATTCAGGAGATGCTTTAATGTGATCTTCCTTCGTTAAGTTTTGAATGGCATCAATCCCTCGAACGGCAATGCGGTTGGCAGGTAAATTTAGTACTAGTCCAAGTTCAGTTGTAAGTTTGGGTGTTAAGCTACCTCCACCAACAAGCATTACCGCCTTAGGAGCTGACTGATTATTAAGACGTAATATTTCTTCTCCAATGGCTTTTGCCAGTTGCTTGACAGCAGGATCGATTGCTTGAAGAACTTCTTCTTTCGGATAATATTGATCAAAGCCTAAAATATCCTGAATTAATATTTCTTCTTCTGTTTGCAGTTGACGCTTCGCTTCTTCGGCAACTGGGAAGTCGAGTAAATAGTGGTCACTTAATGCCTCTGTTATTTCATCACCAGCTGTTGGTACCATGCCATATGCGACAACAGTACTTTTATCGGTAATGGCAATATCGGAAGTACCAGCGCCAATATCAACAAGCGCCACATTTAAACGACGCATTGTTGGGGGGATAAGCACATTAATAGCTGCAATAGGTTCTAATGTTAGTGCCTCCATCTCTAAATCCGCGCGTTTAAGAGCCGCAATAAGCGATTCTACGACAACTCGTGGCAAGAATGTAGCAATAACTTCAATTTGTGCTTCATCGCCTTGCTGATCGAGTAGGCTACCAATTTCTTCTCCATCTAAACGATAGTATAGAACTGAATAACCAACACAATAATAGTGGCTTATTTTAGCATCTTCTTTGTGTTGAAGGAGTTGTTGCTGTGCCTGTTGAACAGCTTGTAGTTCTAAACGACTTATATCTTCTTCTGTAAAGATAGGCCGATTACGAATATTGATTGTCACACTTGCTTGTTCTGTTTTCAATGAGCGACCAGCGGCAGCGACACTCACTTTTGTTAAAGGACCATGCTTCTCTTCAAGTTCATGTTTAATTTCATTGATTAAATCTGCCACATACATGACATTATGTATTTGACCATCTACCATGGCGCGTTCTTTATGTTCTTTTACTAAGATGTCTTCCACGTGAAAGCGGTCTTTATCTTCTGCTAATATAATTCCTACTACAGAACGTGTACCGATATCAAGTGCAAATAATTTTGAACTCAATGTACTCGCTTCCTTTCTCGTAATTTGTATGTTAATATTATTATATAATTTAGCGAGTTGAAGCGCTAAATTAAAAATGCGTGACATTCTGCGCAACATTGATTATAATGTTGCTAATATCTAAAAATGTAACATACATTTCAGAGTTCTGAAAGTGTCTGTCATGAGGAGAGGAGCAAGAAAGTATGAGCCAAAAAGATTTAGAAAGCTTACGTAGTCAAATTGACGGTTTAAACTTAGAAATTCTACGTCTAATTAATGAACGAGCAGCAGTAGTTGATGAAATCGGTAAGATTAAAGAAAAACAAGGTGTGAATCGCTATGATCCATTGCGTGAACGACACATGCTTGATCTTATTAAAGAACACAATCAAGGTCCATTAAACCAAATGACGGTTGATTATATATTTAAGCAAATCTTTAAAACAGCTTTAAAACAACTAGAAGCAGATAAGAAAAAAGAGTTACTTGTATCACGTAAGAAGAAATCAGAAGATACTGTCATTAATGTGAATGGTGAACTGATTGGCCAAGGAAAACCATCTTTCGTATTTGGACCTTGTGCTGTAGAATCATACGAGCAAGTAGCAGCCGTAGCAGCATCTATTAAAGCAAAAGGTGAAAAATTAATTCGTGGTGGTGCTTATAAGCCACGTACTTCTCCATATGACTTCCAAGGTCTTGGGTTAGAAGGACTTAAAATTTTAAAACGTGTGTCAGAGGAATTTGGTTTAGGCGTTATTACGGAAATTGTTACACCAGGTCATTTAGAGGAAGCATTAGATTACATCGATGTTATCCAAATTGGTGCACGTAATATGCAAAACTTCGAATTATTAAAAGCAGCGGGTGCAACAAATAAACCTGTCCTTTTAAAACGAGGCTTAGCAGCGACAATTGATGAATTCATCCACGCAGCAGAATACATTATGTCTAAAGGAAATGAAAACATCATTCTTTGTGAGCGTGGTATTCGTACTTACGAAAAAGCAACGCGTAACACATTAGATATTTCTGCTGTACCAATTTTAAAACAAGAAACGCATTTACCAGTATTTGTAGACGTTACACATTCAACAGGTCGTCGTGATTTACTATTACCATGTGCTAAGGCAGCAATTGCTATTGGAGCTGATGGCGTCATGGCAGAGGTACATCCAGATCCATCTGTAGCACTTTCAGATTCACAACAGCAAATGGATATTCCAACATTTGATGCTTTCTACAAAACATTACAAACTTTCATGAAGAATCATGAAATCAATGCTTAATTGTTGATAAACACCGCTTGCTCTAATCGGCAGGCGGTGTTTACTATATAGTGACAAAATAATGTCTAGAATAGTACTACTTGTACTTGGTTTTTCTTTTCATGTACATACTGCTTCTTGAAAAGAATATGAAAATTATCGTATGATAAGGCTATAAAAGGAAAAAAGGGAGGCACGTACGATGACTGTTACAATTTATGATGTTGCAAGAGAAGCAAATGTTTCTATGGCAACTGTCTCTCGTGTAGTCAATGGTAATCAAAACGTAAAACCGGCAACACGAAAAAAAGTATTAGAAGTAATTGAACGATTAGAGTATCGTCCAAACGCAGTAGCGCGAGGATTAGCAAGTAAGAAAACAACAACAGTTGGCGTGATTATCCCGGATATTGCAAACAATGTTTATGCGGAACTGGCACGTGGTGTAGAGGATATTGCAACAATGTATCGTTACAATATTATTTTAGCCAATTCAGACCAACATGAAGATAAAGAGCTTCAGCTACTGGATACAATGCTGGGAAAACAGGTTGACGGTATTGTCATGATGAGTGATGAAGTAACTGAAAAAATGCAACAAACTATGGATCATTCTCCTGTGCCAATTGTACTTGCAGGTTCAGTAGATGAATCACAAACAATTGCGACTGTTAATATAGATTATTATCAAGCAGCTTATGAGGCGATTACATTACTTATTCAAAATGGTCATAAGAGAATCGCTTTCGTAACAGGTCCGCTTTCGTATACTATTAATGGAAAATTCAAACTTGAAGCTTATAAAAAAGCCTTACAAGACGCAGGTTACCCTATAGATGAATCATTAATTGCTGCAGATGAATCGAGCTATGATATGGGCTTAGAGGCGTGGGAAACATTATCCTCACTAGAAAATCCTCCAACTGCTTATTTTGCAGGTAGTGATGAATTAGCAATTGGATTGATTCATGGTGCGCAGGATGCAGGTAAAGATGTACCTGAGGATATCGAAGTAATCAGTTTTGAAAATTCAAAATTAGCTCGCATGGTTCGTCCGCAGCTAACAAGTGTCGCATTACCGCTGTACGATATCGGAGCTGTCGCAATGCGCTTGCTGACAAAATTAATGAACAAAGAGCCTGTTGAAGACGAAGCGGTTATTTTACCGCATCGTATTGAGCATCGACAATCTGTCAAAAGTAAATAACGATACTTAACACGTAAATCTGTTCAGGATTTACGTGTTTTTTATGTAGACGGATAGATGACTAAGAGCAAACGAAAAGCCTCACGATTGTCGTGAGGCTAGTGTTAAACGCGTTTTTCATTACGAACAATATGTAGCGCTTTGGCTAGCATTTGCGCGTTTTTTTCTTCAATCTCAGCCTTTCGAGGGATTGGTTCATACAAAGGATTTGGATCCTCCCAAGTTGGAATAAAAGGCACTGGTGCTTCAGGCTGCCAACGATCTAACCATGCTTGAGGGAGGGGACCTGTTGGTAATTGCTGATCTGTCATTTCAAGCCATAGCATAGACCATGCACGAGGCACAACACGCCAAATATCGTACCCTCCACCACCGACAGCAATCCATTTGCCTCCACAATATTCATGTGCTAATTTATGTGCAAGCTTTGGAATTTCTCTATAAATATTCATTGTCCCATATAAATGTGTTAATGGATCGAAAAAATGTGCATCTGCGCCATTTTGCGTTAGCACAACATCCGGCTTGAAAAATTCAAAAACTTCTCGCATAGCTTTTTCATATATTTCTAGGAAACTCTCATCTTCTGTAAAAGCATCAATTGGAAAATTAAAAGAAGCGCCATAGCCTTTTCCATTTCCGCGTTCTGTAATATTACCAGTTCCGGGAAAAAGATAGCGCCCTGTTTCATGAATGGACAATGTACAAACATCTGGATCTTCATAAAAACTCCATTGCACCCCATCCCCATGGTGGGCATCGGTATCTACATAAAGTACACGAGCATTGTATTTTTCCTGCAAATAGCGAATGGCTACTGTACTATCGTTGTAAATACAAAAACCTGATGCACGTCCACGGAAGCCATGATGTAGCCCTCCACCTAGATTGAGGGCGTGCTCGGCTTTTCCTTCCATAACATAATCGACAGCTGTTAACGTTCCACCGACAAGCTGTGCACTTGCTTCATGCATATTTTCAAAAATAGGTGTATCTTCAGTGCCTATGCCGTAGCTTTCACATTGTGCCTCTGAAAGCTCACCGTGTCCGGCTCTTTTAACGATATCAATATATTTAGGGTCATGGGCAAGTAAAAGCTCTTCCTCTGTTGCGACACGAGCTGGAACAATATCCAAATCATTAAGAGCATCAATATTCTTTAGCAAATCCATTGTAAGTGTCAAGCGTTTATGATTGAAAGGATGAGTATCTGAAAATTTATATCCGAGTTGCTCTGGCGAGTAAACAAATACTGCTTTTTTCATTGTAACGAAACACCCGGTAAATTAGGCCATAATACATCAAAGCCTTCTTTGCGAAGATCTTCAATCATAGCTAGTGGATTCAATGTTTTTACTCGGACACTTAAAATTTTATTTTGGGTATTTTCAGAGTCAGGATAAACTAAGACGCTTTGGACATTTGCATGATGTTCATTGAAAATTTTTGTAATCTCAAATAATATTCCTGGCGTATCAGATACACGAATTTCAATTTTTGAGCCAGGTTCAGTGGCACCTGTTAACTCTATATATGTATAGAGTAAATCTGTAGTAGTTACAATCCCTACTAATTTCCCTCCAGAGACAATTGGTAAACAGCCTACTTTGGATTCATAAAAAGTAAGAGCTACTTCTTCTACGAAATCAAGTGGATGACCGACAAGTGGATTTTTAACCATAATTTCTTCTACTTTTGCATTAAAAACTGGAGAATTAGGCTCATCACGTAAAGAGGAAGGTAAAGCCTCTTTAATATCTCTTTCCGTGATAACCCCAAGAACGTGTTGTTCCTCATCTACAACTGGCAAATGACGTACTTTTTTCTCACGCATTAATTTCAGTGCTTCAAACACTGTATTTGTCGGAGCCAGCGTGTGAGGCTCATCATTCATAATTTCTTCTACGATCATATACTCATCCCCTTTGTGTTGGTTTTAATACATGAAGCGATTTCTAAAGCGAAGTCTATCAAATCTTTCCATTGTCTCAGGGGGCACGCGTTTTCCTTCACGAGCCATCAAGCAGTTAGCAGGATGTGATGTAATTTCAGGGTCATCTGTAGCAAAATATTCGAAGTTGGCGGAGCCCATCATTTTCTCCATCATTTTGCGATAATCCCAAACATTTAAACCAGTCCCTTTTAAATCCCAATGCCAATAATATTCGGTAGTGATAACAAGATAGTCTTCCATTTCATCTCCCATAAAAGACACGGCTAGTAGTGCCTTACCAGCACCTGTACCACGATATTCTGGAATAACTTCAATAGCACCTAGCTCGATCATATTATCAATTCGATCTTCCGCCCATCGTTCAAGTGGATCGGGATATAGATAAGTGACGTAGCCTACAATAATGTTTTCATTTCGAATAATAATAATTCGTCCTTCAGGAAGCCCTGCAATTTCTATAATGGCTTGCTGCTGTTGCTTTGGAGGTCTAAAAGCAACCAAGCCTTCGTGGAATGAATATGTAGCTAATTTTTCTGGAGGAACAGGTCCTTCCACATACACAGTACCATGCTTTGTTTCCTTTGTGACAGAAAAAAAAGTTCTTTTATGTTCCATGATTACACCACCTGAGTTTAATAATTTCATTATAGCTGATTTCCTGCGGAAAAACGCTATTATTTGTAAAATATACCTGCATTTTTAGAAAAATAAAAATATTAAGACATTCTTAATAGATTCGTGTAAAATATATTTATATTGCATCTGTTATTTAACAGATGAATGTTGTATGAATAAGCATTCATTAATTTTAAACTAGCTAAACTGTTGTATAACAAGTGCTGCAAAACGTATTTGTCTTTGGAGAAGGTAGCGGATTTTGAAGGGGGAAAATATGAAATAACGATTTGAAATTTGCTTACTAATGTACTAAAGCGATAGCAAAGAAAGGGGTAGTTTCATGGGGATGAAAACGATGGAGAAGTTGAATGCTTTACCAGGGCAATATAATTTGCCTAATTATGAGAGAGCTGCAGCAACACATGATTGGGCAGAGACAGAAAAGGGATTTAGTTGGTATGAAACAGGTCTTGTGAATATGGCGTATGAGGCAATTGATCGTCATACAGAAACACATCGAAAAAACAAAGTTGCACTTTATTTTAATGACGGTAAGCGTAAAGAGGCTTATTCTTTCAATGAAATGAAAAAGCTGACAAATAAAGCTGCAAATGTTTTTAAGGCAGCAACAAATTTAGAAAAAGGTGATCGATTATTTATTTTCATGCCACGTTCACCGGAGCTTTATTTTTCTTTATTAGGCGCATTGAAAATGGGTGTTATTGTAGGTCCATTATTTGAGGCATTTATGGAAGGTGCAGTTTATGACAGACTTGCAGATAGTGAAGCTAAAGTATTAGTGACAACACCAGAGTTACTTGAACGGGTACCTTTAGAAAAGCTACCACATTTGCAGCATGTCTTTTTAGTAGGAACTGATATAGAGGAAACAACACAAATTTTAGATTTTAATAGACGCTTGAAAGAAGCATCTTCTCAATTTGACATTGAATGGGTGGACAGAGAGGATGGTATGATTCTTCATTATACTTCCGGATCAACTGGAGCACCGAAGGGCGTATTGCATGTTCATAATGCAATGCTTCAACAATATCAATCGACGCAATGGGTACTAGATTTGCGTGAAGATGATATTTACTGGTGTACGGCTGATCCGGGATGGGTAACAGGAACAGCATATGGAATTTTTGGTCCATGGTTAAATGGTATCACAATGCTAATTGTTGGCGGAAGATTCTCTCCACAAGCTTGGTACCAAGCAATTGAGGATTATAGTGTAACAGTTTGGTATAGTGCACCAACCGCTTTTAGAATGTTAATGGGTGCTGGTAGCGGTATGCTTGCGAATTATGATCTATCTTCGTTACGTCACATTTTATCTGTTGGTGAGCCGTTAAATCCAGAGGTAATTCGTTGGGGGATTGATGAGCTAGAACACCGTATTCATGATACGTGGTGGATGACAGAAACGGGTGCACATATGATTTGTAACTATCCTTCTGTGGATATTAAGCCAGGGTCAATGGGAAAACCATTACCAGGTATCCATGCGACGATTGTTGATGACGCTGGTAATGAAGTACCACCTTTTACAATGGGAAATCTAGCGATTCGACGTGGTTGGCCAGCGATGATGCGTCAAATTTGGGGGAATCCAGAGCGTTATGAATCCTATTTCTTAAAAGGTGAATGGTATGTGTCTGGGGACTCCGCCTATATGGATGATGATGGTTATTTCTGGTTCCAAGGGCGTGTAGATGATGTGATTATGACAGCTGGTGAGCGGGTAGGTCCTTTCGAAGTAGAAAGTAAACTACTAGAGCATCCTGATATAGTCGAGGCAGGGGTGATTGGAAAGCCAGATCCTGTACGGGGTGAAATTATTAAAGCTTTTGTATCCTTACGTGAGGGTGTAGAACCTTCAGATGCATTGATTGAGGATATTCGCAATTTTGTTAAGAAGGGCTTATCTGCACACGCAGCACCTCGTGAAATCGAATTTAAGGATAAACTACCAAAAACACGCAGTGGTAAGATCATGCGTCGTGTGTTAAAGGCGTGGGAGTTAAATTTACCAACTGGTGATTTATCTACGATGGAGGATTAATTATAAGAAGCAGGAATTTATTCGGTCGACGAAAAATTCCTGCTTTCTTTTTTGAAAAAAGTAAAATTTCATTCAACAGAGTTTTTGCGGTTTAGTATTAGCCCTCTACAAGCGCCGTATATAATAATTGTTTACCTTCTATTTCAACAATAATCGTGTAAGTGTCATGATCATTTGTAGCGAAAATTTCAGATCCAACTGGCAATTTAGTAGCACAAAAGTCTTTGAAAAATAGAGTGGATGTCGTCGTTTTTTTTATTTCTCCGATTTTATCTTCTTTTATAAAAGCATCCTTTTTTAGAGATTCTTGATCGGCTGCTTTTATATAGATTAATTCATCAATTTGTAAAATATCTGCTTGGGCATTTTCTTTAAGAATAGTTTTTGCTGTTGGATTACCTGGTATAACAGAAGAACACCCTGTAAGTACTAATAGAAACAAAAAGGAATATACTAAAATTTTTTGCATAATAACACATCTCCTTTCAATGCCTTACTCGATAATAGAAAAATTAGTTCCCTCATTTTATACCTTCTAGGAAAAAAGCATATTGCTATTATTTAATACAATAATATAAAAAAAGATAAGTAAGGTAAGTAAAACTATTTTTATTTTTGGGCCCATTTTTTAAAAAGGAAATTATTTCAAACAATGTGATGTTGATTGGAGTGGAGGCTGGGCGACTCCTCAGGGATCAGCAATAGAGGAACGAAGGCTAAGAGCATCACATCCTGTGATAACGCCTTCGTGACCAAAATCGGTGCTGTTGCTGTCGCTACGTTGCACTACGCTCTCGCACAGACAAAAACACTTTGCTGACGCTGCGTTAGCACTACGCTTTCGCGCAAAAAATATCTAGACCCTGCAGCGAAGCGAAGCGGCTCATCGAACGCCCCCAGGAAGCTTTGCTCTGTGCGAAAGCGAAGCGGCAGCAACAATGTTTTATCTGTGCGAAAGCGAAGCGACAGCAACAATGTTTTATCTGTGCGAAAGCGAAGCGACAGCAACAATGTTTTATCTGTGCGAAAGCGAAGCGACAGCAACAAATGTTTTCTGTAGCGAAAGCAAAGCGTCAGCTACAAATGTTTTATCTGTGCGAAAGCGAAGCGTCAGCAACAAATGTTTTCTGTAGCGAAAGCAAAGCGTCAGCTACAAATGTTTTATCTGTGCGAAAGCGAAGCGTCAGCAATTGTTTTATCTGTGCGAAAGCGTAGCGACAGCAACAACAAAGCGCCCAGTCGGAACGGAAATCAGCCTCACGTTAGAGTGATGAGCATAGTTTAATACATTAAAATGCAGAAAAAAACTGAATTCTTACTAGTGAATAAGTTAACCTTTTAGGGAGTTCGTTCATTCTATTTAAGCATTCTCTTTGTTTTATAGCGTTTAGTTATTCGGATTTTACTCAAAATCAATTACTTAGTAAAGATTGCGAAAAAATTCAAATATAAATAAAAATTCAGTTGACTTAATAAATATGCAGACGTATACTAATTTTAACTTATTTCAGAGGTGAGTGCATTGAAAGTAGGAATTGTTGGTGCAACCGGATACGGTGGATTAGAGCTTATTCGATTTTTACATAATCATAAAGCGGTGGAGCGGATCGATTTATTCACATCCTCAGAAGAAGGTGTCATTTTTTCTTCTAAGTTTGGTCATCTCGTTCATATAGCCGATACACCTTTACAAAAAATTGATTATGGGGCTTTAGAGAAATTTGATGTTGTTTTTACAAGTACGCCTTCAGGGGTGACAAGTGAGCTATTACCTCCATTGGTAGGGAGAGGGCCTAAATTAATAGACTTGTCTGGTGACTTCCGTTTACAAGATCCCACGAGCTATGAAGCGTGGTACGGTAAAAAAGCGGCACCATTGGAAATCATTCAACAAAGTGTATATGGCTTAACTGAGTGGAATGCAGAAAATGTTCAACATGCTCCTCTTATCGCCAATCCAGGGTGCTACCCAACAGCGGTTTTACTTTCGTTGTTACCGTTGCTAAAAGAAAGATTGATTGATTCGAACTTTTTAGTAATTGATGCGAAAAGTGGGATTTCAGGGGCCGGTAATAAGCCATCGCAAACGACACATTTTAGTGAGACAAATGAAAGCTTTTCAATCTATAAAACAAATGCACATCAGCATATACCAGAAATCGAGCAGGCCATTTCAATGTTTGCAGGGGTCGATACAACCATTTCTTTTAATACTCATTTAGTGCCAATGACTAGAGGGATTTTATCTACCTCATATGCACCTGTTATGCCTGGTGTTACAGAGCATCAGCTAGTGGCTTGTTTACAGAATGCCTATGAAAAGCATCCGTTTGTACGGATTGTTACAGATGTAAATAGTCTAGGAACAAACCGCGTTAAAGGTTCGAACTATTGTGATATTTTTGTAAAAGTAGATAGCCGTACGAATCGTGCCACAATCGTTGGCGTTATCGATAATTTAGTCAAAGGGGCTGCAGGGCAAGCCATTCAAAATATGAACGTTCAATTTGATTTACCACAAACGACAGGATTAGATGTCGTTCCATTCTTTATTTAAAAACAAAGGAGGAAAGATTTTATGACATTAATAGCATCCGCAAGTATTATGAAAAAATTATCAAGTAAAAATATTGTTTCACCAAAGGGCTTTAAAGCTGCGGGTTTACATTGTGGTTTAAAGCATAAGAAAAAGGATTTAGCTGTATTAGTAAGTGAAGTACCAGCGAGTGTAGCAGGTGTCTTTACAACGAATGCTGTGCAGGCAGCACCATTAAAAGTAACGAAAGAGGTTGTATACACAACGAAGAAAATGCAGGCGATGATTGTCAACTCTGGAAATGCTAATGCATGTACAGGGAAGCAAGGGGCGAAGGATGCACAAACAATGCAGTTCTTAATGGCAGAAAAGCTTGGTATCGAGGCAAATTTAGTAGGTGTTTGCTCAACGGGTGTCATCGGTGAAATTATGAATATGGAGCCAGTGGCAAATGGGGTTAATCAGTTAGAGCCAAAGGATAATTTAGAAAGTGCGATTGATTTTGCCCAAGCGATTTTAACAACAGATACCGTTATGAAAAACACAAGCTACAGCACTATTGTTGATGGTAAAGAAGTTATTATTGCTGGGGTTGCAAAAGGTTCGGGTATGATTGAACCAAATATGGCGACAATGCTAGGTTTTATTACGACGGATGCAAATATTGAATCAGATGTCCTGCAGGCAACATTATCTGATATAACTAATTTGACTTTTAATGCAATTACAGTGGATGGGGATACATCTACAAATGACACAGTAGTTGTGATGGCAAACGGCTTAGCTGGCAATGAAGCTTTAACTCCTAACCATCCAGATTGGCAAAACTTCTATTATACATTGAAAACAGTAGCTCAAGACTTAGCAAAAATGATCGCCAAAGATGGTGAGGGTGCAACGAAGCTGATTGAAGTTGAAGTGGAAGGGGCAATTTCTGATGAAGAAGCGCGTAAAATTGCTAAAACAGTAGTTGGTTCACCGCTTGTGAAAACGGCAGTATTTGGGTGTGATGCAAACTGGGGACGTATTATTGCCGCTATAGGATATAGTGGCGCAATGGTTGATCCAGAAAAAATTACGATCCAAATTGGCGGTGTTACTATGGTTGAAAACGGTGAGCCAGTTCCGTTTTCAGAGGATGGGTTAATTCAGATTTTAAAAATGCATGAAGTGAAAATCTATGTGTCACTTGGTATTGGGGAAGGCAAGGGGCATGCTTGGGGATGTGATCTAACTTATGACTACGTTCAAATTAATGCCTCATACCGCTCGTAAACGAATGGTCATTAAGCTGGGTGGTAGTACGCTAGAAGGCTTAAATGAATCGTTTTTTGAGAATTTTAAAAAACTCCAAGAAAGCGGTGTAGAGCTTATTATTACCCATGGCGGTGGCCCGGCTATTAACCGTGAACTAGCGGTGCGCGGTATAGAATCACATGCTTTAAACGGTATTCGTGTAACGAGCAAAGCTGCAATTGATATTGTACAGTCAACATTAATAGGAAAGGTCAATCCAGCGCTTGTTCATGAATTAACAACGGCCGGCATAGCTGCAATTGGTTTAAACGGATTTGATGGTCAGTTGATTGTAGCGGATTATCTAGACAAAGATGTATTCGGTTTTGTTGGAGAAGTAAAGACCGTCAATACATCTTTGCTAGAAGCATTAATTAGTGCGGGGATTGTACCGGTTATTGCTTGCGTTGGAGCAGATGAACATGGCCAGGCATTGAATATTAATGGGGATACGGTAGCTAGCGAAATAGCACTAGCTTTAGATGCAGATAGCTTATTACTAGTAACGGATGTAAGTGGTATTCGAATTAACGATGAATATCAATCAAAAGCAACATCTTCTTTCATTAATCAATGGATAGAGGAAGGGCATATTTACGGTGGAATGATTCCTAAAGTTCAAGGAGCTCTCGAATGCTTAAATGCAGGTATTCCATCAGTGCAAATTGTTGGGGAAAACTTAGTAGGTACGACGATTTTATCTCGTTCTCAGTGAAAGTTATTCTTCTTTATAGTAGGAATGACTGTTCTAATGGCATAGAGGTAGCAATATAGTTGAGTAAGATTGAAGATTTTAGCGATGAATTTAAGTAGGGGTGATAAGATGAGTGCTTTATTTGGAAACTATGGCAAACGCCGCGCCCAAATTGTCAAAGGGCAAGGAACAGTTGTCGAAGATTCTGCTGGGAAAAAATATTTAGATTTTATAAGTGGAATTGCTGTAGTGAGTCTTGGGCATGCACATCCTGCAATTGTGGAGGCTATTCAAGATCAAAGTAAAAAGCTATGGCATACTTCTAATTTATTTGATATTCCTGGTCAGGAGAAGGTTGCCCAAAAATTAATAGCTGATACACATTTTTCTTATGCATTTTTCTGTAATAGTGGTGCGGAAGCAAATGAAGCGGCCATTAAGCTGGCACGTAAGCATACAGGGAAAAATCATATTATTACTTTCGAGAAATCCTTTCATGGGCGAACTTTTGGAGCAATGTCCGCAACAGGTCAGGGCAAGGTACATAATGGCTTCGGACCACTTGTTGAAAAGTTTACAATTCTGCCTTTTAATGATGTGGCAGCGCTTGAAGCAACGATTGACGATTCTGTCGCAGCGATTATGTTGGAGATGATTCAAGGTGAGGGCGGCGTTAACAGTGTATCACCAGAGTTCGCAGCAGCAATAGCGAAAGCCTGTGACGACAAAGGAATATTACTAATGATCGATGAGGTTCAAACAGGTATTGGACGAACAGGAACAAAATATGCTTTTGAGCAAACGATTTTAAAGCCACATATTGTGACATTGGCCAAAGGGCTAGGTGGGGGCTTCCCTGTCGGTGG
The DNA here is from genome assembly GCF_042267565.1 of Lysinibacillus sp. NPDC056232. NCBI lineage: Bacteria > Bacillati > Bacillota > Bacilli > Caryophanales > Bacillaceae > Lysinibacillus > Lysinibacillus sp. NPDC056232. Next base: position 176,460 of record NZ_JBHJTF010000004.1, read on the forward strand.
GATGCTTGGAACAGCCGAGCTATATGATACATTTAGTCCTGGCACACATGGGACAACATTCGGTGGGAACCCACTTGCAATGAGTGTTGCTGAAACCGTGCTTGATCATGTCTTTGAACCTGCATTTTTACAAAATGTACAGGAGCTATCCACATATTTTGTGAAGCAGTTGAAAGCGAATCTCCCTTCTACGTATACCGTACAGGGCCAAGGTTTACTTCTTGGTATTGGCTGTGGCGATATTGAGGTAGCCTCATATATAGCAGCGGCAGAGGAAAAGGGCTTATTATTAGTAGGAGCAGGGCCAAACGTTATTCGGCTATTACCACCATTAACTGTGTCAAAAGCTGAAATCGATGAAGCAATTTCGATTTTAAAAACGATACTGTTATAGTGTCTGGACATTTAAATACGATAAAAAATAAATCTGCTAGACTTCTTTTTAAGAAATCTAGCAGATTTTTTTAATGCTTATTAAAAAAGACTTATCACCATAACGTGGGGTTGATTTCCGTTCCGGCTGGGCGCTTTGTCGCTGACGCTTCGCTTTCGCGCAGATAAAACATTTGTTGTTGCTGTCGCTACGCTTTCGCACAGATAAAACAATTGCTGATGCTTTGCTTTCGCTACAGAAAACATTTGTTGCTGTCGCTTCGCTTTCGCACAGATAAAACATTGTTGCTGACGCTTTGCTTTCGCACAGAGCAAAGCTTCCTGGGGGCGTCCGATGAGCCACTTGGGCCAACACGATGTTGGTCACGAAGGCGTTATCACAGGATGTGATGTTTTTAGCCTTCGTTCCTCTGCCTGCTCGCTCCAGGGTCTCAGGCCAACAGATGTTTTTTGCGCGAAAGCGTAGTGCTAACGCAGCGTCAGCAAAGTGTTTTTGTCTGTGCGAAAGCGTAGTGCAACGTAGCGACAGCAACAGCACCGATGTTGGTCACGAAGGCGTTATCACAGGACGTGATGGTTTTAGCCTTCGTTCCTCTATTGCTGATCCCCAAGGAGTCGCCCAGCCTCCACTCCAATCAACTTATATACTTAGAATACGTTTTAAAAATGTCATCTGCAACTTTTGAGTAGTTTAGTAAAATCTTATCCCGCATTAACGGGCAGTAATTTATCTGTACCGAAAGCGAAGCGTCAGGTACAAGACTCTCGCCTCGAATTTAGGCGGGAGAGTAACTGCCCGTAAAAGCCCGATTGGTGAAGACTAATAATCAGAGGGGGTTGGAGAAAACCCCCTCTGATTAAAGTTTCACTTTATCCCGCATTAACGGGCAGTAATTTATCTGTACCGAAAGCGAAGCGTCAGGTACAAGACTCTCGCCTCGAATTTAGGCGGGAGAGTAACTGCCCGTAA
>NZ_JBHJTF010000004.1:177917-178232 GCF_042267565.1 Lysinibacillus sp. NPDC056232
CGTAAAAGCCCGATTGGTGAAGACTAATAATCAGAGGGGGGTGGAGAAAACCCCCTCTGATTAAAGTTTCACTTTATCCCGTATTAACGGGCAGTAATTTATCTGTATCAAAAGAGAAGCGTCAGGTCCTCCCACTTTGAATTCAATGAGAGCAAAGAAATTAGGAGAGGCTAACTGCCCGTAAAAACCCGATTGGTGAAGACTAATAATCAGAGGGGGGTGGAGAAAACCCCCTCTGATTAAAGTTTCACTTTATCCCGTATTAACGGGCAGTAATTTATCTGTATCAAAAGAGAAGCGTCAGGTCCTCCCACT
>NZ_JBHJTF010000004.1:178331-189561 GCF_042267565.1 Lysinibacillus sp. NPDC056232
TTTGAATTCAATGAGAGCAAAGAAATTAGGAGAGGCTAACTGCCCGTAAAAACCCGATTGGTGAAGACTAATAATCAGAGGGGTAAAGAACACCCCACCGATTAAAGTTTCACTTTATTGCAGCTCTTTTACTAATGTTTTCACTAGAGTAGGGAGCCAGTCATGAAGTTGACTAAATGTAAAGCCTGCCGCTTCTGCTTTTGTAGTTGACATATACCAATCTGCTGGAACCCCATATGGTGACTGAGACTCTTCATCGCCACCTATAAGAGAAATTTTTGCATGCTTTCCCGTTGTTTCTTCAATAAGCCCCAGCAAATCTTTTAACGAAATTGCACCTGTAGCTGTTGCATTATAAGGTCCTTCAATAGGGGTAATCCCTGCAAAATATAAAAATGCAGCTGCTTCATCATCCGTAATATAGTTCATTTTTGCTTCAATATTTGGCAATGAAATAGACTGTTCCTGTAAAATTCGTTCAACATGAAAATGTAAACGGCGTGTATAGTCGTTCTCATCCATAACAATCGGAAAACGTACAGCGACAACAGGGAACGTAGCTTCTTTGAACAGTACTGCCTCTGCTTGACGCTTACCTTCACCATATGAAAAATTATCACGATTCCCCATTCGAACTTCATAATCATATGGATTAAAATCTTCTTCTGTTTTGACAGTACCGTCTAATTCGTAGGTGGATAGAGTAGATGTAAAAACGAACTTTTTCGTTTTACCTTCTAAAATTTCACATATTTTATGAGCTTCATTGGGAGAATAGCAAATATTATCATAGACAATATCCCACGTAGTACTTGATAGTGCCTGTGACAACGAATCGGCATCATCTCGATTAACAATTAGCTGTTTCACCTTCGCATCAAAAGGATTTCCGCTTTGTCCACGTGTTAAAATAGTTACACTATGCCCATTTTGAAGACAGAGTTCAACAAGCTTTTTACCAAAAAAGCGAGTGCCTCCTAAAACTAAAATGTTCAATTATTTCCACCCCTTCAAATTTGTAGTCCCCTTTATAATGACAAAAAAACAGGCATACTACAATTAATTTTTAATCGTAGTATGCCATGCTTGTTTATTGTTGTTTAGGTGGATCAGGCGGTGGAGTTGTATTTCCGTTGTTTCCTCCATTAGAGCCGTTCCCGTTGTTTCCGGAACCATTGCCATTATTGGAGCCATTTCCAGTGTTTCCGGAACCGCTGCCGTTATTGGAGCCATTGCCAGTATTTCCGGAACCGCTGCCGTTATTGGAGCCATTGCCAGTATTTTCGGAACCGCTGCCGTTATTGGAACCATTTCCAGTGTTTCCGGAACCGTTGCCGTTATTGGAGCCATTTCCAGTGTTTCCAGAACCGTTACCGCTATTGGAGCCATTCCCGTTACTACCATCAGACCCACCGCCATTTTCCGAACCATTTTCATTATTGTTCGAGTCATTGCCGTCGGTAGGTGGAGTAGTTGGTGGGACCTCTTCTTGCTTGTCTTTTTTAGGTTGTTTTTCACTTGCGCTACCACCAGTAGAAACGGTATTGGATTGCGATGAAGTTAAACCTGTAATATCTACAGCGACAACAACATAGGCTTGACCACTTGCTACCGTCATACTTTGTGATGATTCAAGCACTGATCCGACAAGAGTTCTTCCACCATTTGTTACTTTATATATTCGGTAACCGACTACATCATTTGAAGAGCCTGTCCAAGATAATGTATTCCCATTAATTGAAGCAGATACTGCCGCTGGCGGATTTTGATCTGCTGGGAAATTAACAGCAGACACCGATGAATTCGATAATGACGAATTTTTTGGTAATAGGCTGGCCGGGTTACCGCCAAGTGGGCCTAGCATTCGTTTAATAAATGCCTGATTAATACCTGCACCGCCTGCTTTTACAAATTCTGCCGGTGTGCTAGGAAGTGCATTATAAGTTTTACCTTTTATCGTAACAACGCTTGAAGAAGCTAAGCTATCATCAGCTTGTGAAGGTAAAAATACTTTTGCGTTAAACAAATCAGAGCGCACGAGACCAGCATTAGCACATGCTGCAGATGGCGCTAAACCAGAAATACCACAGAATGATGCAGTGACAACGTTTTTCGGTTGCGTAAATCTAGTTTTAGGGGCAATTAATTGTGGATCTACATCATACACAGAATTCATTAATGTTCCCCATAGTTTGTTAATTCGCACACTAGGCTGTTGATACGTATTATTAAATGCATCCAGTGATTGATTTTTATCATAACCCATCCATACACCAAGAGAAACATTCGGGTTATAGCCAACTAGCCAAACGTCTTTGTATTGTTGTGAAGTACCTGTTTTAGCGGCAAAGTCAGCAGAGAATTTTAATGTATTTCTTGCAACTGTACCTGTTCCTTTTGTTAGCACATCTCGTAACATATCAGTAATGATATAAGAAGTTTCAGGACTAAATACTTGTTCAGGTTTAACTTCGTGTTTATAAATGATATTTCCATTTTGGTCTTCAATTCTATCAATCATATAAGAGTCAATGAATTGTCCACCATTTGCAAAAGTTGCATAGGCATTGGTGTTCTCTTCAACCGTAATACCATCTTCTACGGCCCCAAGACTAGCAGAAGGGTTTGTGAAATCATTAGGCTTTAGGGTTGTGATTCCCATCTTTACTAAATAATCGGCAGGACGTCTGTTAAGAATACTATAATATAGACGTGCAGTTGATAAGTTTTGTGAACTCGCTAATGCCTCACGTGCAGGGATAAGCCCTCGTTCATCATTAGTATTATAGTTTGTTGGGCTCCATCCGGGAATAGAGAATTTTACGTCGACTAATGGGCTACCTGCACCGATTACACCATATTCTATTGCAGGTGCATATACGAGTAAAGGCTTCATTGTTGAGCCATTTGAGCGTTTTGCCTGTGTAGCGTAGTTATAACTTTTTAATTCAAAATCACGACCACCGACAAAGCTTAAAATACGTCCAGTAGTATTTTCGATTAAAATACTACCAACCTGTACAGGCATTTGAACATCAATTTCTTCACCTGTTACAGGATCTTTGTCTTTAACGGTGTAAGTATGACCGTAATTTTGAAAGTTTTCCGCTGCTTTTTGCATCGAATCGTACATATCCTTATTAATAGTTGAATAGATACGATAACCTTTTGAGCGGACATCACGATCTGCTAGGATCGTATACTTATCTTTTAACTTTTTCTCATTTTTTAAGCGTTCTGGATCAATACCATCTTCTTCTGCTAGTTTTTCTGCAATAATGTCTTTTGCTCGATTTTCAAGCTCATACGTTAGCCATGGGTAGCGATCTTCTGCGCGCATCTCTGGTGAACGGAAGTCAGCAGTGATATCGTAAGCGAGTGCGTCTTTATATTGAGCTTCGTTAATATAACCTGCGTCTTTCATACGATAAAGTACAGTTTTCATACGATCAATACCCGGTTGAAGAGCTTCTTTACTTTTAAGTACACCTGTATTTGTGAAAGGTGTGTAAGCAAAAGGTGATTGAGGAATACCAGCTATATACGCTGCTTGAGGAAGCGATAAATCCTTTGCTTTTACATCGAAAATACCTTCAGCAGCTGTTTCTACTCCTGCAATGTTTCGACCGGAAGCATTACGACCATAAGGAATTATGTTTAAATAGGCCTCTAAAATTTCTTCCTTTTTCATAAAGTGCTCTAAACGCATTGCAAGTAAAAGTTCTTTTGCTTTTCGTTCATAAGATACTTCATTTGTTAATACTTGGTTTTTAATAAGCTGTTGTGTTAATGTAGAGCCACCAGTTTGTGTGGAAGAGTTGGTTACGTCTTGAACTAGCCCACGGATGACGGCCTTCGGAACTATTCCGTTATGTTCACGGAAATACTCGTCCTCTGTCGCTAATACCGCATTCACAACATCAGGTGCGACATCGTTTAATGTTGTTACTCGACGGTCTAAATCCGTACGTAATTTTCCGATATAAATATCGTTGGCAAAATAAATTTCACTTGTTGAATCGTAGTTGAAAATTTCTTTTCTTAATTCTTCCTTAGAGCGTAGTGGCTCTTCTTTTACAAGTGAAGCAAAATAGCCAGCGCCAACTGAACCGGCAAATACAGTGCCTACCAATGCAAAGACTAAAAATAGTAAAAATAAGTTCCAGGCAACACTTCCTGAAATACGTAATTTCTTCATCCATTTTTGTTGAATTAAATCATCGATCTTTGCATTGATTTTCTCAATCCAATCTTTCAATGTATCGACCTCCTAAAATCTTGTCTATTATAGCACATATTGATTTAGGTCGAACATAATTATTGACAATGAAAAAGAATCGTTTAGAATAATGCTTATAGTTTTCTAGTGAAGAAGAGCTTGCAGTAGTGTCTATATTCCCTGTATAGAGAGCCAGCGGTTGGTGAAAGCTGGTCATAATGTAGAGACGAATTACGTGCTTGGAGCTTAGACGTGCGCGCCTGCGATAAAGGCGGTTGAATGAAGAGGAAGATGGATGACATCTTCAAGCTGGGTGGTACCGCGTTAGTTTATAACGTCCCTGCATGCAATTTTTTGCGTGTAGGGACTTTTTTGTTTCTCCCTACACGGAATTATTAAAGAATTAGGAGGAATAAAAATGACGAATGAATTATTACAAGACTTAGAATGGCGCGGATTGTTATACCAACAAACTGATGCTGAAGGTATGGTCAAATTATTAGATGAACAATCTGTTTCTTTATACTGTGGTGTTGATCCAACTGCGGATTCTATGCACATTGGACATATTGTGCCTCTTTTAACGCTACGTCGATTCCAAAAAGCGGGCCACCGTCCAATTTTGTTAGTTGGTGGTGCGACTGGTATGATTGGAGATCCATCTGGTCGCTCTGAAGAACGCCAATTACAAACAGTTGAGCAAATTGATAAAAATGTTCAAGGTATCCGTAGCCAATTAGAGCGTATTTTTGACTTTGCAGAAGATGGTAATGGTGCGCAGTTAGTTAATAACCGTGACTGGATTGGCAATATAAATACGATTGAGTTTTTACGTGATTATGGGAAATTAATTAACGTGAACTACATGTTAGCAAAGGATACGATTGCATCACGCCTTGATACAGGGATTTCATTTACTGAGTTTGCGTATACATTAATTCAAGGTATTGATTACAATCATTTATACAACCATTACAACTGTCGCATTCAAGTAGGTGGCTCTGACCAGTGGGGGAATATTACAACTGGTTTAGAAGTTATTCGTAAAACACATGAGGAAGAGACGAAAGCTTTTGGTATAACAATTCCTTTAGTAACGAAAGCAGACGGTACGAAATTTGGTAAAACAGCAGGTGGAGCTGTATGGTTAGATAGCAAGAAAACATCTCCATATGAGTTCTACCAATTCTGGATTAATGCTGCGGATGCTGATGTTGTAAAATACTTAAAAATCTTTACATTCCTTTCTCGTGAAGAGATTGAAGCTTTAGCAGTATCTGTAGAAGGGGAACCACATTTACGTAAGGCACAAAAAGCACTAGCTGAAGAAATGACTCGCTTAATTCATGGTCAAGAAGCATTAGACCAAGCAATCCGCATTACAGCTGCTTTATTCTCGGGTGACTTAAAAGCACTTTCTGCTGATGAAATGAAGGATGCGTTTAAAGATGTTCCTTCTATTGAAATGGCGAAAGAAGATAAAAACATCGTGGACTTACTTGTGGAAGCGGGTATTTCTCCTTCAAAACGTCAAGCTCGTGAAGACGTAACAAATGGTGCAATTAGCGTGAATGGTGAAAAGGTCACTGAATTAGAATATGTGATCGACGGCAAAGATCGTTTAGAAGATGCATTCAGCATTGTTCGTCGCGGCAAGAAAAAATACCATATGGTGAAGTTTGTTTAACTTCTTCCAGCAAAGGATTTTGTACCGAAAGCGTAGCGACAGGTACAGAAGTCTCTCACCTCTATAGTTGGTGAGATGAATGCGGTTTTAAGTCACTTTTCAACGGGTATCCAAACATCCGCTGAAATAGAGGAACTCAGTCTAAGAACGCCACGTCCTGTGGCAACGACTGAGTGACTAACATCATGTTGTTGCTGTCGCTTCGCTTTCGCACAGACAAAACGCCTTGCTGCCGCTGCGCTTTCGCACAAAAAACATCTGCTGGCCTAAGCACAAAGCCGATTCCAGACTCACAAACAAAACATCCCCTCGAAATTTGAGGGGATGTTTTGTTATGTTGGAAAAGGGTCAAGGATTGCTTTATTCGCTCTCCTATGGGCAAACGTCGAGCTGCTTCCTTAGCTTTGTTATGCGCGGATGCTTCGTTTTATCACTTTAAATTAAAGTGACATGCCAGAAAATACACGCTAAATAAATTGGTTGATTGGAGTGGAGGCTGGGCGACTCCTTGGGGATTAGCGTCACAGATGAGACCCTGGAGCGAGCAAAGCGAGTGAAGCGGCTCATCGGACGCCCCCAGGAAAGCGCCCAGCCGGAACGGAAATCAACTCCTCGTTTAGGCGAATGGTCATACTTTCATTTTAGCTATCTAAAAAACTAGGAAGCTTTACGTGCTTATATTCTTTGGGGTGAAGCATATTTGCTAGCTTTAATGCACCCTCTATAAGGCGTGGTGACGGGCGACAATAAAGCCATTCTTCCATTACGTGAAGCTGATTCATTTTAACGGCTTGTAGCTCCTGCGCATGTGAACGTTTTAATAAATTTGCCGGTTGAATTCGCTCAAAGGCAACTCCTACCCAAGCCATCATAATATAGTCTGGGTTGCGCCTTACTACATCAGCCCAATCAGTTTGCACGCTTGCTAACTCTACATCTTGAAACAGATTTTCCCCACCAGCAATGGCACTAATTTCAGTTAGCCAATTTATTTTACCTGGCGTAAAGATAGGGTTTGGCCACCACTCCCAATAGAGAGTAGGTTTTTTAGGAATCATTTGAGCCACTGTGCGAAGACGATCGATACATTGTAAGTATTCCTCAGAAATTTCTTTTGCACGCCCTTCAACCCCACAGGCTTTACCTAATTTATGGAGATCCTGTGCGATTTCCTCTAATGAATTAGCATTAAAAACAATATGGGGAATATTTCTAGCTTGTAACGCTTCAATATTTTTTTCCATGCCGGGGACACTTAAGGATGCAAGTACAAGATCAGGCTGTAATGCTTCTAATGCATCCATATTAATTGATAAATCTGGGCCAAGCTGAGGTAAGTCTTTTACTGATAATGGCCAATCCGAAAAATCATCGACACCGACAAGCTGATCAGTCAGGCCTAAATAAGCAACAAGTTCGGTATTGCTTGGACAAATTGAGATTAAACGCATCTTCTTATCTCCCATTCTTTTTAAGAAAAGTATAGCGAGTGTTGAGGTCATATACAATGCCCGAATGCTGACCACAATAAAAAGAGACATGCCTGCTAGAGACATGCCTTTTGATTACTTATTAAGAAAGTGCGATAGCTTCGAGTGATTCTTCTTTTTTCGCTACAGGGCCCATCGCATTTGTAATAATTTGTTTAATGTCCTCTAAAGTTGCTTTACGTGGGTTTGTTGCAGCACATACATCTAACATTGCATTTTTCGCTAAGATTTCAATATCCTCATCCTTCGCCCCTAATTCGCGGAAGCCACTTGGAATGTTCAAATCTCTAGAAAGATTTTCAATTGCTAAAATTGCTCTCTCAGCAGCATCACGTTTACTTAATCCTTCAACGTTTTCACCTAACAATTCAGCGATTTTTGCAAAGCGCTCAGTACGTGCTGTTAAGTTGAAGCGGCAAACATGTGGCAATAGAATAGCGTTACATACGCCATGCGGTAGATTATAGAAACCACCTAATTGATGAGCAATTGCATGTACATAGCCAAGTGATGCATTATTAAACGCCATGCCTGCTAAAAATTGTGCGTAAACCATTTGCTCGCGTGCTTCTAAATCTGCACCGTTTGCATAGGCACGTGGTAAATATTCAGGAACTAGCTGAAATACTTTTTCTGCGCATGCATCAGTAATTGGAGTTGCGTTTGTCGACACAAATGATTCGATTGCATGTGTTAATGCATCTAAACCAGTTGCCGCCGTTAGAGCAGGAGGTAAGCCAATCATTAGCTCTGGATCATTAATCGATAGTAGTGGAGTAACATGTGTGTCTACGATAGCCATCTTCACTTTACGAGTTGTATCCGTAATAATTGTAAAGCGAGTCATTTCACTTGCTGTACCAGCAGTTGTATTGATAGCGATTAATGGAACTAGTGGGTTTTCTGATTTGTCAACGCCCTCGTAATCATGAATGCGTCCACCATTCGAAGCAATAAGTCCGATACCTTTTGCTGCATCGTGTGCGCTACCTCCTCCAAGAGAAACGATTGAATCACAGTTTTCAGCATGATACACTGCAATCCCGTCTTCAATGTTTTGATCTGTTGGATTCGGTTCTGCTTTCGGGAAAATTGCTACATCAATTCCAGCAGCTGTAATGATGTTAGCAATTTGTTCAGAGAGACCTAATTTGTGTAAGCCCTCATCTGTTACGATTAATGTCTTTTTCACTTCTAAATCATTTAAGCGTTTACCAACTTCTTGAATTGCTCCAGGTCCAAATAAGTTTGTTTTCGGCATAACAAATTGCTTTAGAACGTCTGACATATTTCCAACCCCTTTAAAATAATTGTTATTGCTTGAATGATGGCGAACCACCTTTCGAAATTCATAGTATTCTATTCTCTGTGAAAGTTCAACTCGTATTTTTATTAAAATTGTTAATTTTAATCGAGTTATTATTTTACAAAAAAGTTAGATGGTTTTTTGATATGATGAAAGGTTGAATTGTCTAGTAGTATTGATATGAAAACGTTTTGAAAATTGTTTTACTATGAAAGTAAAATATATTTTTTGGAAATATGTTCTATTTTAAGGGAGTGTTGAATAGTAAATAACTGATAATTTGTTTTTAATATAATAGTAGTGATTATGTTGTTTTTTAAATGTGTAATTACTATTTTAAAGTACATAAAATCGTCATAATTTATAGGAATATTTAAAATTATTCTCTCCTTCTTTTTAAAATGTTTAAGGAAATACATAATGCGAGAACTAAATAAAGAATGACCGTATATCCGAGTAATGCGCACATATAGAAAATTGCCTTTGAATCAGAATTTATAGGAGGATAACCACTGTGAGCATTAAAATGATATACCTCCTGTTCATAATCGAACCAAATAGCTACTAACAAAAAGCCTAATAAAAGGAGAGCTAGTAAAGCCTTTTTATGAAAAATGATATGCAGTAGACTTTCTTTAAAAGTAATTGGACGCTTAATTTCCTTGCTTTGATGTTTTTTAAAGGGTACTAAGAAAAAAATCATGATCCCACTATAAATTAAAACCATCACAGTAAGTTCAGAAACCCCCATTATTTCCTCCTTTATTCCGATATTTTGTATTTAGACTTCCATAAAGATAAAAGGTTCCTTTTTTATTGATATTTACAAACGGGAATAAAAACTTATTGAAGTTTTTATTATTTAGGCATTTTGTAGGGATATTTGTAATTTTATTGAATAATATTTCAATGAAAATACTTTTAATAAAAGGGTGGGGGGAAATGTCGATTAGACATGAACAAAAAGAACAACGAAGGGCCTTAATTTTACAATCGGCATTAGATTTGTTTATTCGGAAGGGGTATGGTGAAACGAAAGTTGCTGATATTGCTAAAGCTGCTAATATGAGCATGGGATTGCTTTTTCATTATTTTGACTCTAAGGAAAAGCTTTATGAGGAGCTAATACGCATAGGGTGTGAAAGACTCAAGATGGATTTTAATTTTATGAATGAATCGCCATTAGCAATTTTTACAGCGGCTGCTGCGGATTTGTTTAACATGATCAGTACAAACCCATCTGCAGCAAAAATGTTTGTGCTAATGGAGAATGCACAACATCTTGATTCCTTGTCGGAAGATTTAAAAGAAATGCTTATGGAAGCAGATAAATTAATAAAAAAGAGTATTCCATTAATAAAGAAGGGGCAATTGCTAGGTGAAATTAAACAGGGAAATGCTGAAGCTCTTGCGGTAGCATTTTGGTGTTCAATTCAAGGAATCGCCCAATACATTGCGCTGCATCCCGAAACTCCTTGTCCCAATACAATGTGGGTTATTTCAATCCTTGAAAACAGGGAGGCGGATTGAAAATGAAAACTAAACGCAACTTAATAATCTTTATAGTTGTTGTTTTGCTCTGTGGCTGGCTTGGTGTTTTTGTAGATCGCTTCATCCCTGAACAGCCTAAAGGTGACACACTTGGGATGGGCATTTGGCTAGTATTTCCGTTACTTACAACTATACTGTTACGTGCATTTGCAGGAGATGGTTGGCGAGATATAGGCTTATGGCCAAATTTGAAAGGCAACATAAAATGGTATATTGTCTCACTCCTAGTCTATCCCATAATCACTTTTATAGTTTTGCTATTAAGCTATATATTTGACTGGATGGATTTTTCAAATTTTAATTTAGATGCATTAGTTTCAGTTTTTATTAGTGGTTTACTGATTCAATTTGTTAAAAACTTTTTTGAGGAATCAGTTTGGAGAGGTTATTTAACAAGTAAACTTTCATCGTTAAAAATAAATGATTTTTGGTTGTATTTTATTGTGGGTGGTGTTTGGGGAGCTTGGCATATTCCATATTTTTTAGTGTTCTTATCAGAAAGTGATATCTTCAGCGTACTTCCTGTAAATCGGTGGCTATTTGCGTTAATAGGTATTGTGACGATGATTTGCTGGACAGTTATGTATACAGAAATTTACTTAATGACGAAGAGCATTTGGCCACTTGTCCTTATGCATATGACAGAAGATGCGCTTGTGAATCCACTTATTCTTGACGGATATATCAAAATTGCTCAGGGAAAAGAATTTCTTGTTTCTCCAACGGCAGGCATTATGACTACATTGCTTTACCTAATGGTAGGGCTTTTATTACGAACTAAACGAAAAAAGCTGGAAAGGGAAAGTGTATTAAAATCAAATACAACAGCTATCGTTATAAAAGTTTAAGCGATGAAAAAAATCCTAGAAGCCATTAACAAGGTAAACTGTACCCTATAAGATAGACACTTTGAAAAAAGTCTATCCTATAGGGTACTTTTGTTTATAATGAGAAAAAAGATGTCGGAGCGGAATGAA
>NZ_JBHJTF010000005.1:0-109045 GCF_042267565.1 Lysinibacillus sp. NPDC056232
CAATATACAACATAAACATATGTTCTATAAAGAAAAAAGCACTTCATTCCTCCCACCTCTGAAGAAGTGGGCTTCCTGAAGCTCAATTCTGTGAACCGAAATACGATATTAGAGATTGGTCGGAGGATCATACAAAGATGGGGAAGGGTGTTACGTTATCAATGCCTGAACTACAGCTTTTGAAAGAGTCGTTAGCTAAATTGTCAGAATAACAAAGGTATTCTTTTTTAGGTAACAACATCAGTCGGGAGTCATGCTCATGAAGCGGCAAATGTAGAGTATAGCCATTCACCTGAGACAGGTGGAAAAACATAAATCTTCTGAGGATTTTCCGTAGAATAAATTTCTAAAAATTGTTAGACTAGCAGTAGCAACAATTCATAAAGCAGGTGGCGGCTGAACTCCCTTTTGAAAGGGGGTGAGGCGGATGACAGTATTTGAAGCATTCAGTTTGATTGTACAATTTAGCCTTTTGCTAATTGCAGTACTTACACTGATGCTAAGCATTATTGTCTCTCAAAATAAAAAGAAATAGCCACCCTGCCGGCTAAGTAAGGTGGCGATTTCTACAACTTTAACTTGGTCAGCCGCTATGGTTGCGGCATGATTGTTGCTTTTGGCTGGATGTTGACGCATCCAGTCCTTTTTATTCTATAGTTAGTGTATCATATTTATTCTAAAAAGAACATTTTGTCTAGTCTTAAATGAATTTTGCAATGTCATTTAGCGCTAAACGAGATGAGCCGTAAGCTGGTGCTGCTGCTTTTCCGATGGCGATTAAGACGATTGGCACTAGATTATCTGTTAATTCAAAGCGTTTCGCAAAAGCCTCTTTATTGAAGCCACCCATTGTTACTGTATCATAGCCCATATCTTTTGCTAAAAGCATGATTTGCATAGAAATTAAGCCTGCATCAAATGTAGCAATATTTTTTAGAATTTCTTTAGGAAGGTTTGGATAAAGCTTTAATGAATTTTCAATCATCATATTCGATGTTGCTTCATTCATATAGCCAAGCTCGAAATTTTTTGTATAGACTTCTTCAACATTATTGTACATTTCTGTATCGCCTAATACCGCAATGATAGCAGAGGCAGTTTCTACTTGTTCCTGGTTATTAGCAATTAAACGTAGTTCTTTTTTTACTGCTTCATCTTGGATTACTAAAAAGCGCCAAGGTTGTAAATTGCTTGATGATGGAGCGGTTGTTGCCTCAACGAGTAATTCCTCTATTTCAGATTGTGGAATTTTAAAATTTGCCTCATATTTACGAACAGATTTACGATCGTGCATTACTTTATTTAAATAACTTTTAGTTGTAGTCATCGTTAAAAAAATCTCCTTTGTATTTATGATATTTTACTATACGATATACTTTTTAAAATTCCAAGTAAATTGCTCGAATTAGATTGGTTTGCATTTTTACTTAAATTTAAATGCTTCGAAGTTAATGCTTATATCTTTATTGCGGGATTTCAATTGCTTGGCAAAATGTTTTAGCATTTTTTCAGGGCCACACATAAAAATACTCGTATGCGCTGGCACTGAAAAATTTTTAAATGAAAGCCTGTCCATTTGGGCAGTATCAATAAAGTTCACTCTAAATTGTTGATTAGTTTGTGCATACTCCTGTAAAAATTCTTTATAGATAGCATTGTCTTCACCATGATAAGTGTAAAATAACTCGATATTACGATCGACGGGCTGTGATTGCAAATATGATAAAAATGGGGTAATGCCTATGCCACCTGCTATCCAAACTTGTTGTTGTGACTCATTTTCAAAATTTAAATGACCATAAGGACCATCAAGTGTGACTGGTGTATTCAGTTGAACGGAATCATATACTTTTTTTGTGAAATCGCCAAGTACTTTAATAGAGATAAATACTTTTTTTCCATCGCCACCTGAAATAGAAAATGGATGGGGCGCCTTTTCTATGCCATCTTGCAAAATCTTGATAAAAATAAATTGGCCATGTCGATACGGTATTGTTTTATCAAGTGTTAGCTCCAGTTCAATAACATTGGGCCCTAATTTTTTGATCCCCGTTATGTTGCCATTATATTTAAAAAACATATCCTGATACATCGTCAACATATATAATGCTGACATAAATCCAATAGTCGCCGTTATTGCGGTGAAAATTCCTAAAGGTGAAGGCTGTAACAAATCGTATCTGCTTGAAAAATAGGCATGATAAATTCCAAATGCATAAGGGATCAGCAATAACCGATGAAAGATCCGCCAGTGCTCATATTTTAAAAATTTAGCCAAAAGCGCAATTAAAATTAGCGCTATGAAACCATATTGACCAAGTGACCCCAGTTCTTTCGCAAATTCGCTGAATGAAGTTCTTTCTACTTTATCCAAGCGGGGGACTAGACCTTGTAATTGCCCATGGATAATCACCAATACTAGTGAAAATATTGCTAAATATTTATGATAAAAATAAACATTCTCTAGCCCATGGAACCAACGCTCAAAAGTTTTCATTCTTGTTGCTAACAAAAAGACAAGAAAGAAGCCCGTAATGGCCATGCCTCCAATGATGTGACTAAGCCTATTAACAGCATGGATAGGCTCTATAGGTGTAGCAAAATACCACAGTAAAGCACCGCTAGTCATTATTAGTATAATAAACAAAATTCCTTTGATAGATTTCATAAATAACCTCCAGTACTCATTTTTATCTCTAATCATCCTATATATACAATAAGAACCTGAAATGTTTCTGATTTTTTATGAGAGTTTTTTCTCGATTAGACATAAAAAAAGGGATTGTTTGTTCGGAATATATGTTCCTTTTTGGGATGGGGTGTGATAAATTAAGAAAGGTCAAAATATAGAGACATAAGGAGTGGAAGTAAATATGCAAGGGAATACACATATTATTGGGGGCATCACGGCAAGCCTTGCCTTTGCACAAATTTCTAATGATAATCCGCTTGTTTTAGTAGGAGCAGGCGTTATCGGTGCATTACTTCCAGATATTTGCCATGGTGGAAGCAAAATTGGAAGGAAGTTTCCTATCATTTCAAAAATGGTCAATACTTTGTTTGGACATCGTTCCTTTACACATAGTTTGCTTTTTTTATTTCTGGTTTGGATGTTACTACATACGTTTATACCTTACGAATCCATTTCACTAGGTATTTTATTAGGGATGGCAAGTCATGTTTTCCTTGATATGTGTACGAAGAAGGGTGTAAAGCTGTTTTTCCCAGTATCTATTTCAGTACGTATGCCAATTACTACAAAAACGGGTAGTAAAGTTGAAAAGGTAGTGTTTATGTTGTTAACGATGCTTTCAGTCTTTTTTAGCTATGAAATAATTTTTAAACTAATTCAGACAGTATAAAAAAGGAGCCCAGTACGAAAGTTTTTTCATACTAGGGCTCTTTTTAAAGGTGAAGGTTTTAGTCAGCTTGTACCTCTTCAACCGTTTGTTCTACTTCTGCTCGTGTCATTTTTTCACGACCTTCTTGCATCGCCTTCAATGTTTTATGGGCTAAGGCAAGGGGTAATCGACAGAATAATAATACCGTTCTTTTATTAATATCTTTCATATAAAGATCCGCTTTTGCAAGATTTTCCTCCGCGTATGCAAATAAATCATCGCGTGTCCAGCCATCAGGAACGAAACTTACTCCACGCTCATCCAGATCCTCATGCTGATTGCGTAAAATATTGACTGCTTGGAGACCACGGCCATAGCCAATCGCTAAATCGCGATCTGTTTGAATGTCTGCACCCCACGCCCAAAGCTCGGACAGCATTGTCCCAACAAGCCCTGCTACGTAGTATGTATAATCATCTAGATCCTCTCGCGTATGCACCTGCCAGTTTGCTTTTGCCCATTTTGCCATCCCAAATGCCATTTCACTCGTTGAGGCTTGGACAATTTTACGTGAGCCTTCAGGACAAAATGTTAGCCAATCTGCTAAACGAAGAGATACTTCAGGTAGCTGATCTGCATATGGCGCTAATAATGCTTCATAAGCTTCAGCATTAAATGATTCCTTTAATAACTCGCTTGTTGCATTAAGTAAATCGAATTTCACATCATTAGAAAGGTTTTCATGATCCTCAATTTCATCTATAGCACGCATTGCTAAATATGCGGCTGCCACTGACAATTTTAAATCATTTTTTAAAAAAGTAATCGGTATATAAAAAGTGCGACTAGTTTCCTTTAAAACTTGCATCGCTTCTTTATAAAGTTTCTTTTGATCTTTCACTTGTATTCCTCCGTTCAAATGGTAACACCTCTATAGTATATCGTATCGTAAAAGTGATGAAAGATAAAACAGATTGTTCAATTTATAATCAACTATTTTCAAATGGTATAGATTAAGACAAAGAGAGTGTAGATAACGCGGTTGCAATTTTTATAGGTAGGGATGGACACAGTAATGGCAAAATTGATTTCGATAAGCGAACTAGTAAATGTTGGTGGATATCAGCTAGAATTGCAAAAGAAGTGATAATGTATCGAGTGTCATTGCATTTTCACTTCTTTTGTTTTTATAGTAGAATAATGTTAAAGTTATAAAAATGCGACGAAAATCGTGTGATTAATAGAAAATAATTGATATTTTTCGTCTTTTTTTCATGAAAGTTTGCTAAGTTATTGCACATTTATTTCAACAGCGTTAAAGTTTAGGAAGGACAAAGATACAACTTCACTTTTCGAGTAATTGTTGCTGCCGCTTCGCTTTCGCACAGAAAACATTTGTTGCTGACGCTTCGCTTTCGCACAGAAAACATTTGTTGCTGACGCTTCGCTTTCGCACAGAAAACATTTGCTGCTGACGCTTCGCTTTCGCGCAGTAAACAATTGTAGCTGTAGATTTGCTTTCGGTACTGAAATACAATTCATCGGATTTTGGCACAATAACTCCTTGCAAAATCCGTGATCTGTGAAGGCATGAACGTTATTCAACTGGCTTCAAAATGCCTTTTGAATAAAAGTAAAATCTAGTATATATCTCACCTTCTGAAATAGAGATTGTACGTTAATTCAAAGGAGAATGGTATGCCAAAGGCTATAGGTATTGATGCAGGTGGAACATTGACAAAAGTTGCTTATTTAGATGAGCATAATGAGCTTGTTTTAATAACTTTCCCGTCAAATGATTTGCTAGCTGTGAAGAATTGGATAATTAACCATCCAGATATTGAGGATATTGGTGTTACGGGAGGGCGTACAGAACAATTACTTGATGTCATTAAAACCATGAAATCGATTCATTATATAGTAGAGTTTGAAGCCACATTGAAGGGCGTTCGATTTTTGTTGCAAAAAGAGGGCTACTTTTTCGAGCGAAGCATGATTACAAATATTGGTACGGGTACTTCGATTCATTATATGGAAGATAATACGCATATTCGTGTTGGTGGGACAGGTGTTGGCGGAGGAACATTGATCGGATTGTCAGCGCTTACAACTGGAATCACGGATTATAATGAAATAAGAGAATTGGCCTCTAAAGGTAATCGAGAAGAAATTGATTTACTTGTAAAGGATATTTACCAAGGGATGGACACACCTATTGATGGGCATTTGACAGCTAGTAATTTTGGGAAAGTTGGTATTACAGAGTCAGTCAAACATCCAACAGAAGATATTATTGCAACTGTACAGGGGCTTGTTGGTGAGGTTATTACAACACTTAGTATTCAATATGCTGAAGAGAAAAATGCACAGCATATCGTTTATATCGGTTCAACTTTAAGTAATAACGATCATCTTGCACGTGTTATTGCCAATTACACACGTACGAAAAAACATACACCAATTTTTATTAATGATCATGGTTTTTCAGGTGCAGTCGGTGCATTATTAAATATAACTGAATATACGATTGTCTAAATACAAATGTACATTACTAATTAATATTGGTGATGTACATTTTTTTATACTGTAAATGTCTGTAGTAATACCCAAAGCATAAAACCTTTTATCCTGAGCACATTACATGTAGGAGGTGAACATCCGTGGGCAATAGAAACACCAATAAGAACAACAAAAATAACAATAAAACAATAAATGTTAGAACGCATAATCCTTTTGATACCTACAAAAAAATAGACCTCGATCAATCAAATAGCAATAACAATAACCCGAATGACAATCTAAATGAAGAATTCTCTGCAGAATTTGATGCGAAAGCCAAAAATAAAGATAATAAAACGAACCATAAGAAAAATCAACAATCCAACAAAAACAAATAACCGAAATAGGGGAGGCTTAAATAATGGCAAAGAAGGGTAAAACAAGCTTCAAAAAGAAAAAGAAAGAAGATACACATAAAAGAAATGATCATGAGGAATATTCAGCAGAATTTAATCAAGTAATTCATAACAATCCGCAACAACCAAAACAATCCAGCAAAAAATAATAAAAACTGCTCCTTAAGTAAATTGAAAAAATACTTAGGGAGCACTTATTTTATGCTGTTTTGGCGACTTTATGCCAAAAAAATATGAGAGGTTGATTCACTTGCGAAAATTTTTTGTAATGCTAGGATTCTCTCTTGTATTGTTTGCCGTATCGACCTACCTCCCAACAAGTGTCTATGCTCAGCAAGAAATACCAGCCCATGCTCAATGGGGAAAAGTAGCGATAAAAGAAACGCAGGCAAAATACCCTCAAGCTAAAATCCTCGATTATTTGCATGAGGGAAGCGAGGTTAAAGGGGATACCACGATTGAGAAATTTAAGCTTTGGATAAAACTAAGTGACAAGGAATTCGGTGTACAAGTTCGAATCAAATATGTGACCAATACAAATAAATTGGTAAAAGTTGAATTCCAAGAAATCACTTCATAAAATAAGAGGATGCCTAACTTCAGGCATCCTCCTTCTATTAGTTTTCTAGCTTATGAATAAATTCTCGCATTAATCCAGGTAAATCTGGCCATGCATGACCACTAATCAAATTGCCGTCTGTATGAAGATTAGCATCGATATACGTTCCTCCTGCTACTTGAACCTCTGGCTTGCAGGCAATATAAGCAGTTAGCTCACGTCCTTGCAGAATTTTTGGAATGGTCGCGAAAATTTGTGCTGCGTGACATACAGCAGCGATTGGTTTATTTGCTTCAAAGAAATGGGTCACTAGTGCTGGAACATGCTCATTTAAACGAATGTATTCTGGCGCTCGTCCACCAGGAATGATAAGTCCGTCAAATTGTTCTGGAGCTACCTCTGCAAAAGATGCGTGTGCTTCTAAGCCATATGCTGTACGCTCGATGTATGTATCGACTCCATCGACAAAATCGTGCAATACAGTTTGTAATTTCTTTGCGGATGGTGCTGCAATCGTCACATCATAGCCAGCCTCTAGACAACGGTAATAAGGATAAAAAATTTCTAAAGCTTCAACTGCGTCTCCTGCAAGTATCAATACCTTTTTGCTCATGTTTCCATCTCCTTTTATTGTAATCTAGTAGCTTAATTCGACACTTTCAAAAAATTCCCTTCTGATATTTTAGAAAAGCTGAAAGAAGTTAAAGCCTTCGGACGCAATTATTGCCGAGGCATAATGGATACAATGCGCTTTACAACGAAAAAAATGAAGCGTATAGTATTTATTTAGCTAGGTAAATAAATTCAGGAGGTTAACATGAATCCTATATTTCATGCTTTATTCCAAAAAAGCCGTTATATAACGAATTGTTTAAATGAAGTACTGAAACAGCACAATTTGTATAGCTCACAATGGACTATTTTATATTGCTTACATAATCATGGGCCTATGACGTTAACGCAAATATGGAAGTATTTAAACGTTGAAGCGCCAAGTATAACTAGGGCAATTACGCGACTCGAGACTTTAGGTTGGGTACTAAGAGTAGATGGTGAAGATAAACGGGAAAAAATCGTTACTTTAACATCGTATGCAGAGGAACATTTGCCTGTTATTACTGAAACCATTTTAGCTTTTGAGGCAGAAATGGTGGGGGCATTGACGGTCGGTGAGCAGCAACAATTTATGATTTTACTGGAAAAAATGAAAGGTTGATTGACATGCAGCAAGAAGGGAATACACAAATATGGACGAAGCGGTTTATTAGTCTCTTTTTAACAAATATTTCAGTGTTTTTTGTTTTCTATGGATTGGTAACGACTTTGCCACTTTATGCGATTGGTGAGCTTCACCAGACTGACAAGGAAGCGGGATTGTTACTGTCAGGATTTTTATTATCTGCCATTATCGTTCGTCCCTTTTCAGGTAAACTATTAGATGTTTTTGGGAAGAAAAAGCTTTTAGTTATTTCAATAATTGGCTATTTTTTATGTACAGTTTTATATTTATTCATTCATCCTTTTGGACTATTACTAGGATTACGTTTTATTCAAGGGATCTTCTTTAGTATTATTACAACGGCAGCAGGTTCATTAGCAGCGGACATTGTGCCAGCTAATCGGAAAGGTGCAGGTCTAGGTTATTTCACAATGTCTAGTAACTTAGCAGTAGTTATTGGGCCATTTATCGGTTTACTGCTGATTCAATATAGTAGCTTCAATGTACTATTTATTGTTATGAGTATTTGTATATTAGCAGGGGGCATCCTAGCTGTAACGATCAATACAGATGATTTACCCAAGCCTGAACATCAAGGTAAATTGACATTTAAATTTGATGATTTATTTGAACGTCGTGCACTCCCGGTAGCGGCTATTGCTAGTTTAGTAGCTTTTTCATATGCGAGTGTTTTATCGTTATTATCAGTGTACGCACAGCAAAAAGATTTAATGGATGTAGCGAGTCTTTTTTATGCAGTTTTTGCAGCGGCAATGCTTATAACAAGGCCATATACAGGTAAGCTTTATGATACAAAAGGACCGCAATTTGTTATTCTTCCGGGTATTATATTCTTTGCACTCGGCCTTGTCATGCTCGCATTTGTCTCAGGACCAGCATTATTTTTATTTGCAGCCATCTTTATTGGTTTTGGCTACGGGGCGGTGAATACAAGCTTACAAGCAATAGCTGTACAGTCTGCGTCACACACACGTAGTGGTTATGCAACCGCAACGTACTTTACGATGTTTGACATTGGCATCGCGCTTGGTTCCTATATTTTGGGAATGGTGGCCGTGCAAGCAGGCTATAGCTCAGTTTATCTAATCGGAGCAGGTATACTGGTCGTCGTCTTTATCATTTATTTAGCGCGTATAGCAAAAATTAAATCGAAAAAAGTAGCGCATGTATAAGTGCAAAATAAAACAGTTGGGACATCCCAACTGTTTTTCTTTTGCACTATAAACGACCATATCCAGCAAAATGTTTTTTCCAATAAGTGCTATTGATGTTTGCAACAGAAACACCACCGTCACTTGCGCTAATCATTTGGTTACTTCCAATATAAATGCCTACATGTGAGATACCAGCTTTATACGTATTAGCGAAAAATACTAAATCACCTACTTGGGGTGAGCTTACTTTTTTAGCTGTACTGTAAAAACCTGCTGCTGACTTACGAGCAGTCGAAATACCAGCATTATTAAAAACGTAAGTAATATAGCCTGAGCAATCAAAGCCTGTACTCGGTTTACTTCCACCAAATGTGTATCTTACGCCTAATTGTTGTTTAGCAATTTGTACTAGGCTAGCTGATGGTTTAGGTGTAGTTATTGGTTTTGGTTTAACTGTTGATGTTGATGTAGTATTAAGGTTTAACTTTTGTCCAACGCGAATTGTTGAAGAAGATAAGTTATTCCATTTCATTAAAGTTTGATAAGAAACACCGTACTGATTGGCAATCTTCCATAAAGAATCACCAGATTTTACTGTATAAGTTGCCGCCGATGCTGTGTCAATTGTTGAAAAAAGTACAGATGAACTTAAAGCCAATGTAGCTAATTTCATTCCCCATCTATACTTTTTATTCTTTTTCATAATATGTACCCTCCTGGAATTTTAAAAGATTACTATATAAATGATATTAACATTGTAATATTACAATAGTATGTCAATAAAATAACATTAAGGATACAAATTTTACTAATAATAATTAGAAAATATTCCACTTTATGGCTCATTATCAAAAGTCAAGGATAAGTAAAACGTATGTCATATGGAAGTCGAGTGGATGGGGATTGAAATTATAGGGACAGTTTTATATAAGCGTTTTTTAAAAAAACGAAGATGATAAAAATGAAGTATTGGGGGATATTAAGTATCTAAATAAAGTGAAGGTGGATGAGGGAGACCGGCTCTTGGTTCAAGACAAGGGACAGTCTCCAGAGTTTAATTTTTTTCTTTTTGAATTGCTTTACGTGCAAGTGCATCTGCCGCTTTATTTTGCGTATCTGGAACCCACTTAATAAAAAATAAATCGAAGCTACTTACAAGTGTAAGTGCCTGCTCAAGATAAGGTTTAAATTCTTCATTTTTCACATATTCTTTTTCCATAGAGGCTACAACAATTTTTGAATCTGAGCGGACTGATACTAGGTTTGAACTAAGCTTTAGTGCTTCCTCAAGGCCACGTACTAAGGCAGTAAACTCGGCAATGTGGTTATTGGTCTGTCCTATATACTCACTTATTTGTATATGGTGACCCTCTCCTTTAATAAATATTCCAATACCGCTAGGGCCAGGATTTCCTGCACTAGCAGCATCAATGTAAACTTCTAACATAAAATCCCCACTTTTTGATTTAGATTATATATTAATTGTACATCAATATATCTTAGTTGTTGCTAAATATGGATAAACAAAATAGTTGCTTGTTTAAAATGTTCACTTCATAATAGTAAGAAGCGAAATTTGGACGTGAAAGGAGCGAGAGTTCAAATTGGATAAAGTGACGGTTATGAAAGATATTGATGAACTACATGATACGTATTGTGCTGATTGCTTAGTGATCAAGCAATTACGAAAAGAGCGTGGAAAACCTGAAGCTCATCGCTTCTGTATTGAAGCCTGCACAATAGGGGAGCGACTACAATTTCTCGGAGAAGAGCTCTTGAAGGTCTATAGTAAATAATATTTTACTAAGAAATGTCTTAAAAGTAATCATAGTACTAAATTGACTATGTTTAAATAAAGTAAGCTACTCAATTCGATGCAAAATAACAATATGTTCGGAAAAATAGTAATGGTTGGTTCCCATAGAATAAGCTACTTTGTTGTTGGCTCACTGCCGATAACAAATGTAGCTTTTTTCTATGGTAACAAAAATGCGCCACACACTCTAAAATCTGCATAGAGTGTGTAGCGCAAAATATTTTTAAGCATTATTTAGTTGCAACATAGCTACTTAAGTCTTGGTAGTATTTTGTGAGAGAAGAAGCTGAAATATCGAACGTCGCTGCAATTTCTTTTACTGTCATAGATAGCGGCTCGAACAGCTCTTTTTCTTGACCATATCGAATCGCGCCAGCAGCAATCGCAGCTTCTTTACGCGCAGATGGTTGTCCTTCAATTAAATAGTCCTCTAAAAGCTCTAACATAGGAGCTGTTTCACGTTCATTTTGCTCAAGGAAATCTTTCACTTGTGTAATTACATTGCTCTCAAAGTTCGTGAATTCTTCGCCTTTATAACCATTTGACACTAGTAACTCCCAGAAGGATAAATGTTCTTCTTTTAGGAATGCTCCAATCTTCTTCTCAGAAGCCTCGAAATTTTTCTTAAATTGCTCAAATACCTTTGCATGATCTTCCGGGAAGAAGATAAGCGTTGAAACAGCTAAATAATGCTCTGATTTTTTTGTGCCATCTGGTAAGATAAATGCAAAGACATGCATACCTTCAGGGATTGGTTTGTCATTTTCACGACGAATATAAATTTCTTCATTTGATAACACATGTGTAGCCTTGAAATATTTTTCTTCTACAACTGACACAGAACCAATAAATAGATGAGGTTGTGACCAGCCTTCTAACACTTTTACTGTAGAAGGTCTAACCGTTTTTTTCTTTGTTTTCTTTAAGTAACCTTTCCAAATAGATGGCTCTTGATGGAAGAAGAAGTCGTCTAACGCGATCGCTTCAATTAACTCTCTTTGTAGTACGCTCTCTAATTTAGGCTGCCATGTACCTACATGCTCGATATAAGCACGAACATCTTTGCGTTCTGGATATTCTAAGTAAAATGTTTGTAGTACACGCTCTAATTCTTCGATTGCTACAGTTTCTACTGTAACCTGCTGTTTACCTTCACAACATTTTTTGTATTTTTTGCCGCTACCGCAAGGGCATGGATCATTACGTTTTACCATAATTAGAAACACTTCCTTTGAAAATTGTTAGTCGAATTTTGCTGAATAAATTGCATACACTTAATAATAACGGTACATTTGTACGAAGAAAAATGATTGTCTATTTAGAAATATCAAAAAATGGACGCCCTGATTCTATTATATGTTCATATTTTCCAACTTAGAACTAAAAAAAGAAAACCATCTATGCTTTAGAAATAGCATAGATGGTTATCACTTTGTTTAGCTTTTGATAGCTTCCATTTCTGACGTTAATCGTTCAAGCTCATCAATAAGGTGACCAATGTAAGCAATCGTATCTCGGAGCGGCTGGTCTGTTGTAACATCGACACCCGCCATTTGAGCTAGTTCTACAGGTGATTTTGTACCTCCAGCTTGAAGGACTGCTAACCACTCATCTACAGCAGGCTTACCTTCTTTTAAGATACGCTTGGATACTTGTGTAGAAATTGTTAAGCCAGCGCTATATGTGTATGGATATAGGCCCATATAATAGTGTGGTTGACGCATCCAAGTAAGTTCTGCGCCTTCAGAAATATCGATAGTATCGCCCCAGAAATCTTCAAGGACAGAACGTTTTAATTGGTTTAAAACTGAAGCATTAACAGCTTCACCAGCGTCAATTAATTCATACACTTTTCGTTGATATGCTGCCTCTAGTAAGTGTGTGACGAAATTATGATAATATGTTTTGGACACAATATTTGAAATAACCCAACGTTTGAAGCGAGGATCTTCGTTATGGGTTAATAAATAATTGGCTAGAAGCATTTCATTCATTGTTGATGGTGCCTCGATAAAGTATAACGAAGGTCGACTATTAAAATAAGATTGGTGAGCATGTGCATTCACAAAGTGACCTGCGTGTCCTAACTCATGAATTAGCGTAAATACCTCATTCATACGCTCATTCCAAGACATTAAAATATAAGGATGACTACCATATGGACTTGAACAGAATGCCCCAGTAGATTTTCCTTTGTTTGTTGCATAATCAATCCAGCGCTCGTTAAATGCCTTTTCAATCATGTTCTTGTAATCATCACCCATAACCGATAATGCTTTTTCAACATATTCTTTTGCTTCCGACATTGTTAATTTTGGATCATACTCTGGATCTAGCGCTATTTTTAAGTCTGCAAATGTCATGTTCTCGATGTTGTTCGCTTGTTGAATAAGCTTTGCGTAACGGCGCATATGAGGCGCAAGCTCTTTTGTAATAAGATCTATTTGACGATTATAAAGTGATCGATCCACATCCTGATCAAACAGTAAATAATCAATGATAGAGTCAAATCCGCGTAAATCCGCCATTGTTTTTTCCTGTTGAATATGTGTGTTATAAATTTTTGCAGTTGTGTGCTGATAATCTCGTAACTTACTAGAAAATGCTTCAAATGCAGCATGGCGTACGTTTGTATCAGCCTCAAACTCCCAGTTGTTTTCATATAATACAAAGCTTAATGGATGCTTTTCACCATTTGCCTCAAACTGTCCAAAATGCATATCAACAAGCTTTGTCGTATTATATGTTTCATAAGGTGCCTTAAAAGTTGAGCTAAATGCAGCTAATGCTTTTTCAACTTCAGGCTGTAGCTGATAAGGCTTTTGCTTTAACAATTCCTCTAAGTAAACTTTGTAAATAGGACTCAACTCAGTAGCTTCTTGTAAAATTGCCTCGTCTAGTGCCAGTAATTCACTGCGTACGAAAGAAAATGCGCTACTTATTTTACCCACCGCAGTACTGTATTTTGCAGAACGCATTTGAGCTACATCATCTGTACGATCTGCTTGTATATTTAAATTTGCATAAGTGCCAATAGGGACAATGCTTTTTTGTAATTCTTCAAATGCTGTTAAAACTTCAATTACTTTTTGTGCATTCGTAATTGTACCTTGGTACTTGCGTTCAAAGCCTAGCGCATCCTCTATAAGCTGAGCTAAGACAGGCTCAAAATCCGCATCATTTTTAAATAAATCTTTTAAATTCCACGTTTCTTCTACGGGTACATCTTTTCGTAACTGTATTACTTCCATCAATCAACACCCCTTATGTGTAAGTGTCTCAATTATAACGAAACTATTTCGGAAAGTGAAATAATTATAGAGAATAGTTTTAATATTTTTAAAAATAGAATAACGATATGGAAACTTATGTTCTTGCTGGGTATAATGGATTTAAAGGAAGGAGGTAATGAAGTTATAATGCAGCTAGTTTTGGAGAAACCAGATGTGTATAAGCTTAGTCAAGTAAATCAAGATAATTTATGGAAGAAGTTAATTGCGGATTTGTTTGAAGATTTTTTGTTGTTCTTTTTGCCAGAGTTACACGCAGAAGTGGATTTTTCAAAGCAAGTAGAGTTTTTGCAACAGGAGCTTTTCAAAGAAATTATTGAGCATCGTCAAGGGCGCAAAGTAGCTGACCAAATTGCGAAAGTTCATCTTAAAGGGGGAGAGGAGCAATGGATCCTTATTCATACGGAAGTACAAGCTGTAGATGAAGAGCATTTTGCGAAGCGTATGTTTGAGTACTTTTATCGAATCAGTGATCGATATGGTAAGAAGGTTGTATCTATTGCTATTTTCACGAATAAGAGTACAAAAAGCACGAATCGGTATCATGAAAAGTATTATGGTACAGAAATTATGTACACTTTTAATAAGTTTGTTGTGTCAGACTTTGATGAAGAAGAATTGAAGAAATCGCCGAAGCTACTTAGTAAAGCGTTACTAGCTTCAATTTATATGAATCGAACTAATAAAGAAATGAGCCTTCGTAGTGCATATAAAAGAGCTCTCTTAAGAGAAGTGTGGTCATTAAATAATGTTGAACGAACAGAAATAAATGCGCTACTTTACTTTATTGATTACTTATTGAAACTACCAAAATCTATATCAGAGCAGCTTGTAAAGGACGTAAAAGCTGAGCTTAAAGGGGAGGAAGAAATGTTGCATCTAAATAAAGAAGATTTACCACCGACACTTGCTGGAGTATTGGAATTAGAGAGGCAGGAAGGAATCGAACAAGGCATGAAACAAATAATTATTGGGTTGATTGAAAAGGGCGCTGAAGACGAATGGATTGCAGAGGTTTCGAAGCTTCCAGTGACAAAGATAAAGGAAATCCGTAAGGAACATAAATAATTAAAAAGTATTTAGATCTAGACACTGATGCACTAATGTTGAAATTATTTATTGAAGCTACCAAGAGTGATGTCTGAGCAGCTTATAAGAGATGTGAAAGAGGAAATTAGAGGGGAGGAAGAAATGTTGCATTTATATAAAGAAGATTTACCACCGACACTTGCTGGAGTATTGGAATTAGAAAGGCAGGAGGGCATTGAGCAAGGAATCGAGCAAGGAATCGAGCAAGGAATCGAACGTGGTATGAAACAAATAATTGTTGGTTTGTTTGAAAAGGGTGCTGAAGACGAATGGATTGCTGAAGTTGCAAAGCTTCCAGTAGAAAAAATAAGGGAAATGCGTAAGAAATCGAAGTATTCTAATTGTGTAGAGAGGTAAAAAAGACAATCCCAAATTAGTTTTTTTATAGTGTCCAATTGATAAAATCCATCTGTGTGAATTTTCTTAGGAACTGCATTTGTAGCGAGGGCTGCTCAAGTGCTCCCGTCGTAGAGCAAAATTTCACGCGGAAAAGTGAGTAGCCTAAAGTAGAAAGAATTTAGTTTTGTATTACAAATTAGTGTCAATGGGAAAAATGGCGTATAGCTAATACACTTTGCAACGCATACTAATGGCTAGAACAACGGGCACATTGGAGGAGAAATAATGACACAAAACTTAAACAAACAATTGAATAAACTTGTCGCTACATGGTCTGTACTTTATACGAAATTGCACAATTATCATTGGTATGTTACGGGAAATGCCTTCTTTACACTACATGCAAAATTTGAAGAATTATATAATGAAACAACGTTAAATCTAGATGAAATTGCAGAACGTATTCTTTCTAAGGATGGCAAACCAGTTGCTACGTTAAAAGAACATCTTGAACTGTCCTGTATAGCGGAAGCGACAGGGAATGAGACGACAGAGGAAATGGTGGCTACAACCATTGCCGATTTCCAAAAACTTATGAAAGCTTTAAATTCAACAATGGAGCTTGCGGCAGAGGAAGGGGACGATCGAACAGAGGATATACTAAATGCTATGTACCAGTCCCTTGAAAAGCATACATGGATGTTGAAGGCCTTCCTCGGGCACTAAAAACCAACTAAAAATGATAGGTAATGGGAATTTTTTTAAAACTTCCGTTGCCTATTTTTTGAAGTTTCATAAAAGTAACATATATCACGAAGATATAACATATATTACAGTTCGGAGAAGAATGGACAAAATATGTTTATTCTTGAATAGGAAGGGTAGATACCTAGTAAGCCATATAAGTTAGGAGGAATTGAGCATGATAAATGAACAAAACCCACAAATTGAAGTGGCCCATACAAGGGAAGAAATGCTTCATATTTTAGAAAGTATGCGATTAGAAGCATATCAAATAGAGGACATTCATGTTATTGCAAAGGATCCAAACAAATTTGAAGGTGTAGAATGGGATGCTAATGTTAAAACACATGAGGTAGGGAATTGGGTGGATCAATTTAAGTCTTGGTTTACCGGTGAATCGGCTGTGAAGGAAGGATTAAAGCGATTTGATCTTACAGAGGGACAAACAGCTTACTATGCTCATCTCGTAGAACAAGGTGTCATCGTAGTATTTGCTGAGCCATCAATTGAACCTATGACGACATAATATATATAAGGATGATTGCTATTCTCCCTGATTCACTGTAACAGGGAGAGTTTCTTCTTGAACACACGGAGCGTTACTAAATATAAAACAAACAGAGTGAGTGCAAATGCATCACTCTGTTTGTTTGTAGAGTGCGAATTTAAACATAATTAATGTATAGCTTTTTCGTCATCATGTTTTTTAATAAAGCGTAATACATGAAGATGCTCTAATTGCGCAACAAGGTTACCAATTAGAATAAAGCTTCCACCTATTAATACTTTTATCGTTATTCCTTCACCAATAAACATCATGGCAAACATCGCTGCAAAAATTGGTTCTAAGGAAAATATTAGTCCTGTATGTGTAGCAGAAGTAAACTGTTGTGCAACAGTTTGACCTACGAAGCAAAAAGCACTACAAATGACACCGAGTCCTATAATAGCAATCCAAGAAGTCGTTGTATTTGGAAGCGTTGGTGTTTCGAAAATGAATGATAACACGAGTGCATAAATCCCGGCAAAACCGAGCTGGTAAATGCCATATGAAATTGATTCAACATTACGTGTAAATGTACTGTTTAACAGTAAATAAATCGAATAACATAGTGCTGCGATGGCTACTAAAATATCCCCTTTTTGAAAGGTAAATGAGCCATGAGCAGTTAAAACAGTAATCCCAATCATTGTGCAAACAATCGCAAAGCTAACGGCTCTTGAAGGTAATTTTTTGTCAATAAAACTGCTGAAAATAGGTACTAAAATAACTGTTAGACTTAAAATAAATCCAGCATTTGATACCGAAGTTGTTTCTAGTCCCAATAAGCTTAGAACAAACACAATGAATAATAGAAACCCTTGAATAGCCGCATATTTTAAAGTTTTAGCATCGGCCTTAATTATACGTTTATAAAAGATGATACCTGCTACGAAAAATGCGATGATACAACGCAATGCCACCACATTATAAACAGCCATTGTTTCAAGCCCCATTACCATAAAGGTATAAGATAATCCCCAAAACATTGTTACTATAACCATTAATAAATTTGCTTTTCCTTGGATACTCATTATGCTCACCCACAATCTGTGTACTAAAACAGTTTTCAACCTAAAATTTACTATATCTCTTGTATTGTGATTAGTAAAACGAATGTTTATAATAATCAGTATTAAAAAAATTCATGTATATCGAGGACAAGACAATGAGTTTAGTCAAATATGAGATTTTGAATAAAGTGGCTGAGGTAGCTAGCTTTACAAAAGCAGCAGAGGCATTAGGATTAACCCAATCTGCTGTAAGTCATGCTGTTTCAAGCTTAGAAAAGGATTTCGGCTTTGCACTCATTCACAGAAGTCGAGCGGGTGTCACGTTAACAAGTGAAGGAGATACAATGTTAAGGGCAATGAGGCATGTCCTCGATGCACAGGAACTGTTACAGCAAGAAGCAGCACATATACTCGGCGTTACGCGTGGGAAAGTACGAATTGGTGTGATTTCAAGTATTTCTTCAAACTGGATGCCAGAAATTGTTCATATTATGGAAAATCAATTTCCTGGTATACAAGTTGAATTACGTGAGGGAGATTATTATGAAATAGAACAATGGCTATTGAGTGGAGAGGTGGATGCAGGATTTTTAAATGGTCAAAAGTCAAAGCAATTTCGGTATACTGAACTACAGCAAGATCCATTGCTGTGTATTGTCTCCGATAAAAGTCCACTCTATGATAAAGCAGAAATTGATATTGTTGAACTAGAAGATTTGCCATTTATCATGACTTCATATAAAGGGACAAATGATGTAAAAGTCCTGTTAGAGCAATATCACGTGAAGCCAAATATTCGCTTTGAATTATCGGAAGAGGTAGGGATTATTTCGATGATTTCTCATCAGCTTGGAATTAGTATTTTACCGAAATTAGTGATAAATAACTTACCACCTACGATAAAAGCCATACCTTTAAAACAAGGAGGCTATCGCACAATTGGATTAGCTATGAATCACCAAGCATCACCAGTAACAAAGAAATTTGCGGAGATATTAAGTTCCTGGTTAAAAGAGCAAAATATGAAATAATTTTTAGTGGAGAGCAACAAGCGCTATAAAAACAACATTGAAGCATCACATAGCATTACGTTAAAATAGTATTTGTATATTTATCTTCATTCAGCAGATCTTTTTTGTACCGAAAGCGTAGCGGCAGGTACAGAAGATTCCCACCTCTAAAGATGGAGAGATGAATGCAATTTTGATTACTTTTTCAGTGGGTGTCCAAACACCTACTGAAATAGAGGAACTCAGTCTAAGAACGCCACGTCCTGTAGCAATTTATCTGTGCGAAAGCGCAGCGACAGCAACACACGACTGAGTGACCAACATCATGTTGCTGACGCTACGTTAGCACTGCGCTTTCGCACAGAAAACATCATGTTGGCCCAAAGCCTCCGGCGGATGTCACGGATTTTCAAAGGGATGAATACAAGGATGTTAGCCTAAAATATTCTCATCCTGCGAAAACGGCTAACTGACCTGCATCGGTAAAAACGCCACGTCCTGTGGCATTACCGAAATGACCGACATCGTGTCGGCCCTCGTGCAGGCCTAGGCACAATTCAAAATCCGGACGCATTGTTTATCTGCGCGAAAGCGAAGCGTCAGCGGCAAATGTTTTCTGTAGCGAAAGCAAAGCGACAGCTACAATTACGCCAAGGCGAAATTGATTAGAAAAAAGGTGAGTGTATGGGGACATTACGAGGTAAGACCGTACTCATTACAAGTGGGGGAACACTTGAAAAATGGGATCGTGTGCGTGGACATACGAATTTATCGAAAGGGTCGATGGGCTGTTATTTAGCTGAAGCGGCACTAGCGGCTGGGGCAAACGTATTGTATATGCATGGTTATTTCGCACAGCTTCCAACGAATAAAGATAAAATGCGTACCATTGGATTTGAAGGCATTGAAGATTTAGGCGAGAAAGTTCGACATGCTGTTCAGGAAGAACAGATAGATATCGTTGTTATGGCGGCTGCAGGTTCTGATTGGCTCATTGACAAAGTGTATGACCAATCTGGGAATTTACTTGAGGAAACCGGTAAAATGCCATCTGACGAGCCACCTATCATCCACTTTAAAAAGGCACCTAAAGTATTAGGTCAAATAAAGGGGTGGCAGCCGAAAGTTACTCTAGTAGGCTTTAAACTTGAGGCAACGGATGATGAGGAATTTTTACTGTCCCGGGCACGTCTACGGATGGAATCGGCCAATGCTCAATTTATGGTAGCTAATAGCTCACAGTCTTTATATGGTGGAGATGAGCCACATTGGATCGTACCGGCTGAAGGACAACCCATTAAGGTGATGGGCAAAGAACAAACAGCCAAAGCATTAATGGGATGCTTACAAAAACATTAAATCTCTCTTATGCGAGTGCGATGTCTATCAGCGAAGAAGTCATCCCTATCAGCGATGAAAAAAATCATTCAATTTATGCTAGCAAAAAAACTGTGCAGACGGAAAGTGCGTCTACACAGTTTTTTTATGGACCTCAGGTATTTAAGAAAACCCAATAAAGTTATTTAACTTCTTTCAGCAGAAGTGTGAGATGAATGCGGATTTAAGCTACTTTTCAGTGGGTGTCCAAACATCCGCTGAAAAAGAGGAACTCAGGCTAAAACTTTCACAAGCTTTCTTCATAAATTTTGCGTCCCTTTTACTGACAAAATGAACCATTTCGCTTAATTTCATAGTATTCGTCTAGGTTTTGTAATATTTATATTGACAATAGGTTTTCAGAATTATAGAATTATTTCCAAGAAACGTAATACCTTATCAGGAGAAGCGGAGGGACTTGGCCTAATGAAGCCTCGGCAACCGATATGAATCGGTGCCAAATCCAGCAGAGTTTTCTGACAGATAAGGGGGTCCATCGAATCATCATGATGCGTTGACCTCTTTTGTACAAAAAAGTATGAGAAGGGGTGTATCGGAATGTCTCAAACAGCAAAGATTGATGACAAGAAATTAGAAGTGATTGCCAATGCTATTCAAAATCTACAATTTGGCGAGGTGCATATCACCATTCAAGATGGCGTTATTGTGCAAATTAATCGACTTGAAAAGCAAAGATTTCCACAAAAAAAACCGAATAATCGCAGCTGACTAGAAATCTGGAGGCCACATCATAAGCAGGAATCTTTCCTACGCTTATATGTGGTTTTTTTTGACCCCGTTTTACGGCAGTAAGAAGGGCACTGAACTGACCGTAAAAGCCCGATTGGTTCAACGTAGGATCCGTAGGTATGAAGAATACCCATCTGATTGAAGTTTTTCTTAATTAGTAGCGATTTAAAAAGGAGTGAGCAATTTGAGATTAAGATATTTCATGAATATTGGTGTACTGAGTAGTATATCAATTGTATTGATGTTATTTAATTTTCCGTTACCACCGTTTCCTAGTTTCTTACAGGTAGATTTTAGTGATGTGCCGGCCTTATTAGCAGCAATGACGATGGGACCAGTTGCAGGGATTTTAGTGGAGCTATTAAAAAATATATTGGATTGGTTATTGTCAGGAAGCATGACTGGTGTACCGGTAGGGCATATGGCCAACTTTACAACAGGCGTGTTATTTATCATCCCGGTGTATTTCTTCTATTCAAAAATACAAAGTGGGAAGGGGCTTGTCATTGGTTTGCTTGCAGGTACAGCTTCGATGGCAGTTGGTATGAGCCTTCTGAATTATGTGCTTTTCCTACCAATGTACACTTTATTTTTAGGAATGGAACCTGTGAAGGGGGATGCTTTAACAGATATGATTGTATTAGGGATTCTACCATTCAATCTAGTGAAAGGTGTCATTGTCATGATTGTAACAATGATAGTATTCCGAAATATTCGAACTTGGATGGCTCAGCAATGCTTGAAATATAATCGTACATATTAAAAACAGGAGGTATAATAATGACGACAAAAACAGTTAAAAAGATTGAAGAAATTGCAACTTCGCTTGCGCAAAAATTTAAGGAAACAGCCGTCACGCGAGATCAAGCAGGGGGGAATGCTAAAAATGAGCGAGATTTAATACGGGAAAGTGGACTTTTAAAACTCTTAATTCCGACTGAATATGGTGGTTTAGGAGGTGATTGGCTTGATGTCCTACAGGTTGTGCGTATTTTTGCTAGAGTAGATAGCTCGCTAGCACATATTTTTGGTTATCATTTTGTCAATTTAACGACGCCACATTTATGTGGAAATGAAGAGCAAAAAGTGCGTTATTATACGGAAACCGTACAACGAAATTTATTTTGGGGCAATGCCTTTAACCCTATTGATATTAAGTTAACGGCAACGAAGCATGACAAACATTACATTTTTGAAGGTAAGAAAACATTTTGCTCAGGTAGTGTAGATTCTGATTATTTGTTAGCATCAGCGCTGTTAGAAGGTCGGGAAGAGCCTTTGTTGGCTATAATACCTACTAAACGAATAGGTATAGAAGTGAAAGGGGATTGGGATAATTTTGGTCAACGTCAGACAGATAGTGGGACAGTCGAATTTCATGCGGTACGTGTGGAACTTAATGAAGTACTGGAGAATGGCTTTAATCGCGATGAGTTTTCTCGCCTACGTTTAAATATTTCAAGCTTTATCTTAAATCATCTGTATTTAGGTATTGTAGAAGGCGCATTTGAAGCAGCAAGAATTTACACACAAACTGAAACGAGAGCGCGTTCACCGCTCTACACTTCAGCAACAGAGGATCCAATTATTCAAAAACATTTTGGTGAATTTTTTGCTCAGGTAGAGGCGGCCAAATTAGTGGTGGAACGTTCAGATGAATTGTTCCAAAAGCTTTGGCTAAAAGGAAGTAACATAACGCTAGCAGAACGTGAAGCGTTAGACGATGCTGCGAATGTTGCGAAAATTGTGACGACGAAAATAGGGCTAGACATCACTTCTCGTATGTTTGAGGTTATGGGAAGTCGTGCTACAGCTAATCGCTACGGCTTTGATCGCTACTGGCGTAATTTACGGACGATGACGCTACATGTGCCAGTAGATATGACCATACAAGAATTAGGAAGACGTGTCTTACAACGTTAGAAGGGGTGAATATCATGGTGCTATTAGAGCGTGTAGAAAAGCATGACAATAATGACTTGGAGAAGACGAATGAGGCGCTTGCGCCAGCAACAAAAAATAAAATAGAGGCGAAAAACATTCATTTCGGTTATCAAAATGTTCGAATTTTAAACGACATTTCGATCAATGTGCAGGAAGGTGAATTTCTCGTTCTGATGGGCCCGAGTGGTTGTGGAAAAAGTACCTTTCTTCGTTTGCTTGCAGGACTCGAGCAACCAAACGCCGGAGACATTACGATTGATGATGTGTCGCTTCAAACACAGGCGCCAGATTGCGGTGTAGTATTCCAAGATTATTCTCTGTTTCCTTGGTTA
This sequence comes from Lysinibacillus sp. NPDC056232, assembly GCF_042267565.1. Classification (NCBI taxonomy): domain Bacteria; kingdom Bacillati; phylum Bacillota; class Bacilli; order Caryophanales; family Bacillaceae; genus Lysinibacillus; species Lysinibacillus sp. NPDC056232. The sequence continues at coordinate 23,455 of NZ_JBHJTF010000005.1, forward strand.
ACGGCACGTAGCAATATTGTGCTTGCATTAAAACAAAAGCTTGGGAAAACGAAAAAGAAACAAGCATTACAACAGCTTGCAGAGGATTATTTAAAGCTTGTCAATCTAGGCCACGTCATTACAAAATATCCTGGACAAATGTCTGGAGGGATGAAGCAACGTGCAGCCATAGCCCGTGCATTGGCTTACGGATCAGATTTACTACTAATGGATGAACCGTTCGGAGCACTTGATCCGATTACTCGCATTCAACTACAAGATTTAATGCTCCAAATTAGTCGGGAACAAAAACGCACCATTGTTTTTGTGACACATGATGCTGATGAAGCAATCTATTTGGCAGACCGCATTATCATGTTTGGTCTTGGCAAAGAAGGGGCTGTGACAACTAGTTTAGAGGTACCGTTTAAACGGAAAACGACAAATCGTAAAAAACTATTTGAAAGTGAGGAGTTTTTAACTTTCCGAGACAATGTATATGAAGTAATGAATAAAGAGATACTCAATCGAATTGAAGAGACATCACTTGTGACAGCGGATGGCGCAGGGATTTAAGGAGGAACTGGTTTGCAAAAGCGTAAATGGAAAAAATCAATTTATACATTTTTAGGAGGTGTCAGTTTACTTGCTCTAACAGCATGTGGTGCGGATAAAAAAGTAAGTGAGCCAGCTTCAGCAGAGGATTTGTCGGAAAAAACGTATGACATTAAGGTCGGATATAGTCAATCCAGCGGTGCGCCATTAGTAGATGTTGCGCTGCAAGAAGGCTATTTTGAGGATGTCGGCGTCAATATCGAACGTATCGGTTTTGCGAACTCTGCTGACGGATTAAATGCGCTGCAAGCAGGGAAAATTGATGTCGGTCTGTCATTCGGCACAGCCGGTCCACTGACATTCATTTCAAATGGTTCTGATTTCAAAATTATCGGTGGTCATTTAGAAGGTGGACATCCGATTTTAACGAAAGCAGAAAATACTAACCAATACAAAACTTTAGCAGATTACAAAGGTAAGAAAGTTGGTACAATTCGTATCTTCACGTCGGATATCGTCTTTCGTTCAGCATTAGCAGAGGAAGGAATAGATTGGGAGAAAGATTTAGAAATTATTGAGTTTAAAACGGGCAGTACGTTATTAGAAGCAGTTGCTTCCGGAAAAGTAGATGTGGCAGTTTCCGCAAACTCATTCTATGCGCAAGCACTTGAAATGGGCTTGGAGGCAGTAAGTTGGAGCAACGATTTACAGCCGTCCCATGTGTGCTGTCGTGTCGTGACAAAAGAAGAGTTGTTAAAAGAAGATGATGGCGAAGGCTATAAACGCTTCTTGAAGGCATTAATTTTGGCGGAGCGTACGAAGATTGAGCATCCAGAAAAAGCGGTGGAAGCCGCACGTGAACATTTGAAGGTAGATGATGAAGTGATTAACGCCATTGTCAACGAGGGTCATTCTAATTATTCGGCCGATCCAAATAAAGACAGCGTTATCGCCATGTGGAATCAAATGCAAGAAATAGGTTATGTCAAGGATGTTGAGGATATTGATATTAATGAATATATCAATATTGAATTATATGAAAGTGCACTGAATGAGTTAATCGAAGAACATCCATCTGATGATTATTTTAAACAATTACTAGAAAAATTTAATGCACAAAATGCCTAAGTAGAGGAGGGACACCCTGTGCGCCTATTTTTTAAGCAATATAGCATCACGATTTTGATAGGGCTACTTGTACTTGTAGCCTGGGCGCTGTTCACGAAATACGCGAGTTGGATTAACCCTGTGATTTTCCCAGAGCCCATTGTTGTGTGGACGTCCCTACAAGAAAAAGCCCAAGAGTTATTTAGCGGCTTTATTAGTTCCATGCAGCTATTATTGCCAGCCTATCTGGGTGCAATAATCATTGGTATCGCAGGCGGTGTATTTTTCGGCTTACATCATCAATCACGCAAAATTTTAATGCCGTATTTTCATGCATTCAGTCCAATTCCACCGACATTATTTATACCCTATGTCATTGCGTTAATGCCAACGTTTCAGTCGGCATCAACGTCACTCATTTTTATTGGTGCGTTTTGGCCAATCTTTTTAGGGACCATTCAAGGGGTATTATTCATTGAGCAACACTATTTAGACAATGCGAAAACACTTGGGTTGAAAGGCTTCGACTTTTTAGCAAAAGTCATACTGCCGGCAAGTTCCCCGCATATTTTAGCAGGTGCTGGCACGTCGCTAGGGATGTCCTTTTTAATCTTAACGATTGCAGAAATGTTTGGGGCATCATCCGGGATGGGTTACTTCATTCAATACTATGCAGATTTCTCACAATACCATTTCGTACTAGCAGGTATTATTTTCAACAGCGTGATTATTCTGATATTCATGATTGGTTTCGATAAACTAAAAAAACGTCTGCTTTTTTGGACGAATATGAAGGTTGAACCGAAATGACGGGTAAGCGATTGATGCAAGTGTTTGCGATGGTGCTCATCTTAATCGCACTTAGCTATAGTGTTTACGTGAATGGCTTTACAAAAGAAAAAACAAAGCTTCTTGCGGCAAAACAAATAGCGCCTACTTTTACGCTGACAAATACTGCAGGACAAAAAGTTCGATTAGAGGATACCAAGGGACAAGTGCTAATTTTAAATTTTTGGGCCACGTACTGCCCACCTTGTAAAAAAGAAATGCCATTATTGGATGCCCAATCAAAGAATATGGCAGTTATCACGGTCAATGTAGGAGAACCTACACGTCTGGTGAATCAATTTTTACAAAAACAGCAGTTAACGCTGCCCACATTATTAGACCGTGATCAGAAAGTGTATACCCTCTATCAAGTGACGAATCTACCGACCACATTTTTTGTGAATGCAAAGGGTGAGATCGTTGACAAAGTAGTAGGGGAATTAAACGAACAACTATTAAAAGACAAGATTGCACAAATACAACCATAGTAAAGGGAGAGATTTTTTATGACGAATGAATTCAAACAAGACACAATCGCATTACATGGTGGGCAAACAGTGGACTCTATTACACGTTCTTGTGCTGTGCCACTTTACCAAACGACATCCTATGTATTTGATGATACGGAACATGCAGCTGCCCTCTTTAAGTTACAAGGTAGCGGCTACTTATATTCACGTAATGCCAATCCGACAAATGATGTGTTAGAAAAACGTCTTGCAGCGCTTGAGGGTGGTGTGGGTGCATTTGCGGTCGCTTCTGGGCAAGCGGCTGTGCTATTAGCAGTATTAACTGTGGCACAAGTCGGCGATGAAATTGTCGCAACTAATGCGTTATATGGAGGCACTTATACATTATTTGAACGGACACTACCACGCTTTGGTATTACAGTGCGCTTTGTTGATGGAGCAGATTTGGCAGCGATTGAAACAGCTATTAATGATAAAACAAAAGCGGTATTCACAGAAACAATCGGCAACCCAAGTTTGCAAATTGCTGATATCGAGGGCATTAGTGAAGTGGCTCATCGTCATGGCGTGCCGGTAATTGTCGATAACACATTCGCCACACCTTATTTAGCGAAGCCATTTGAGCATGGCGCCGATATTATCGTCCACTCAACGACGAAATTTATCGGTGGGCACGGGACATCTATCGGTGGAGCCATCATCGATAGTGGGAACTTTGAATGGAATGCGCAACGTTTCCCAGCATTTGTTGACAGCAACCCATTGATCGACAATCGTTCTTTTGTTGAAGCGGCAGGAAAAGCAGCGTTTGTAACGAAAGCACGCTTTGAACTGGGGCATGATTTAGGGGCAACATTATCGCCATTTAATGCTTGGTTATTTATTCAAGGTTTAGAGTCACTATCTGTTCGTATTCGTCAGCATGTATCGAATGCCAAGGCGGTTGCTACGTTTTTAGAACAACATAATTTAGTGGAATGGGTGAATTATCCGACACTAGCGGGAAATGCACAGCAGGATATTGCCGCAAAATATTTACCAAAAGGCGCGGGCTCGATTTTCAGCTTTGGCATTAAAGGTGGTTTAGAGGCAGCCAAAACGTTCATTAATGGGGTAGAGCTTTTATCCCATGTTGCGAATGTTGGTGATTCAAAATCACTTGTCATTCACCCAGCAAGTACATCCCATTCTCGTTTAACTCCAGCCCAACAAATTAGTAGTGGTGTCACACCCGGTTTAATTCGTCTATCGATTGGCTTAGAAGATATTGACGATATTTTAGCAGACTTAGAGCAAGCACTACAAAAAGCAGGTGTGCAAGCTTTAGTGACAGCGAAGGAGGAGCAATAATATGACAATTGCAGTTGTAGTCAATGATGCAGGCATTATCACAACCATCACAGAAGGCAGCGTGTTACGCATTCTAGCGCAAGATGGTAGTACGGAAAATTTCCGTAATCCTGCATTAGATTTAACAGAAGGTCGCCGTGGTGCAGCACTACGTTTAGCCATTGAAAAGGGCGCAACGACATTTGTTGCACCACCCGAAACGTTTTGTGAACGATCTTATGCAAAAGCACAAAGTGAAAACATTCAATTTTATCACCTGAACAGTAATACCCCCTATGAAGCATTTACATCAGCACTAGCGAATGGAGAGATTTCACTTTCTACGACATTACCAGAAGTGGAAATTTTACCAAGCGCACCTGTAACAAAATAATAAAAGATATGGAGGAATGAGCATGGTTGAATTTATTACAATGGCCCCGACTTCAGGAGATAGTGAGTATGTAGGAGGTCCATCGAAGGACAAAAATATTGATGGTTGGACTGGTACTGGTACGGATGCCAATCGTGAACCGTCTGTTGACTATATTACACAAGTTGCACAGGCTGCAGAACGTGGAGGTTTCTCAACGTTATTACTGCCAATTGGTGGCTTATGTATCGACTCACTTGTTGCGGCATCACATTTAACAGCAAGAACCGAAACTTTAAAATTTTTATATGCAGTTCGTCCAAGTTCAACAGCACCGACGATTTTGGCAAAGCAGTTTGCTTCCATTGATGAATGGTCGAATGGTCGTATCAACGTTAACATCGTCACAGGTGGTTCACCACAGGAGTTAGCAAGTGATGGGGATTTACTATCTCACACAGAGCGCTATCGTCGCACACGAGAATATATCTATATCTTAAAACGACTTTTTGCGGGCGAGAAATTTGATTTTAACGGTGAATTCTATCAGTTAAAAGGTGCGTATTTACCACGATTACCAAAACAAACACCACCTATTTTCTTTGGAGGTTCCTCGGATGTAGCAAAAGCGGTGGCGGCAGATTTAGCTGATGTATACATGCTATGGGGTGAAACAATAGAAAATACGAAAGCAGAAATTGATTCGGTGAAGGCGCTCGCGTCACAAAAAGGGCGAGAGCTGTCGTATAGTTTTTCATTCCAAGTGGTCATTGGTGATACAGAAGAAGAAGCATGGGCGAAAGCAAATAAGCTCATTAGTCAGGTAGATCCAGAATTTTTAGCATTGAAACATCAACAAACACTAGCAAATGGGGCAGTGGGTGTGAATCGTTTGCATACGTTAATGGTGGCGTCAAAAGACAATAATTTTGTCATTGGACCAAACTTATGGGCGGGTTTAACGCAAGTATTGTCTGGTAATTCCATTGCATTAGTAGGCACACCAGACCAAGTTGCAGCACGTATCGTTGAATATGTGGATTTAGGTTTTGATAAAGTGCTATTACGCGGATTCCCTCATTTAGAAACCATCGAAGAAGTTGGTCAAAAAGTAATTCCACGTGTTCGTACGTTATTAGCGGAGCGCGAAGCAAAAGTTGTATAAGGAGGAATGAACCGATGACAAAAAAACAGATGAAACTAGGCGTCTTTTTAATGGGCACAGGGCATCATATTGCCTCATGGCGTCATCCAGATGTGCCGAGCGATGCAAGTGAAAGTATTGCATTTTTTCAGCACATCGCACAAGTGGCGGAAGCTGGAAAACTAGATATGTTATTTTTAAGCGATGGGCTATCGTTTAACCATTTATCGCATCCGGCTGAACTTGTGCGCTTTGAACCGTTAACATTGCATGCGGCATTATCAACCGTGACGAAAAATATCGGCTTAACAGCAACGGCTTCGACAACATATAATGAGCCATTTCATATAGCCCGGAAATTCTCCTCGCTCGATCATTTAAGTGGTGGTCGTGCAGGATGGAATGTGGTGACATCTTATTACGAAGCAGAGGCGTTAAACTTTAATCAAAATTCACATTTAGACCATACGCTTCGTTATGATCGTGCAGAAGAATTTGTAGAAGTAGTAAAGAGGTTATGGGACAGCTGGGAGCAAGATGCGCTTGTCCGAGATAAAGACCTTGGCACTTATTTTGATAAACAGAAGCTACACACATTGGCTTTTAAGGGCAAGTATTATGCAGTAAAGGGACCATTGAATTCATCTCGGTCTCCACAAGGACGTCCAGTCATAGTACAGGCAGGTTCATCGGAATCGGGCACAGATTTAGCTGCTAAAACAGCCGATGTTATTTTCACAGCCCAGCAAACATTAGAGGATGCGCAGTTCTTCTATAGAAAGCTAAAGGATAAGGCCATAGCCTTTGGGCGCAATGCAGATGATGTGAAAATTATGCCCGGTGTGTCACCGTATGTAGGTGATACAGAGGAAGAGGCCTATGCGAAATACGAACAATTGCAAAGTCTGATTACACCTGAAATTGGCTTGGATTTCCTGTCAGATTATTTAGGGGGCTTTGATTTTTCAGGCTATGATCTAGATGGCCCACTACCGAAAGATATTCCGCTGACGAACGGTAATCAAAGTCGTCAACAGTTGATTGTGGCGTTGGCGGAGCGCGAGCAGCTGTCCATTCGTGAATTGTATTTACGTATTGCAGGCTCACGCGGGCATCGTTTAATTTTTGGGACGCCTGAACAAATTGCCGATCAGCTAGCGGAATGGATGGATAAAGGTGCAGCGGATGGTTTTAATATTATGCCGCCATATTTCCCAGACGGATTTACTGATTTTGTGGAAAAGGTAGTGCCTATTCTACAACAACGAGGTATTTTCCGTACAGCATACGAGGGTACAACATTACGAGAAAATTTAGGTTTACCACAGGTGTTGTCACGTTATGACAAGGTAGAAGTTTAACTTCTTTCAGCAAATGTTCTGGTAGCGAAAGCGAAGCGTCAGCTACAAATGTTTTCTGTAGCGAAAGCGAAGCGTCAGCTACAAATGTTTTGGTAGCGACAGCGGAGCTTATGAGAGATTCGGACGAGATTTTTGAAATTAAAAGAGCGGAAAAATACGTCAAAAAAACAGGATGATTACAACGAATCATCCTGTTTTTTGCGTATATATTTCGTGCAATAGCCTATTCATAAAAACTTTTTGGAATTTCACCAATATGTCTGCGATGATACAGTAAAGGTTCCTTCTGTGCATCATCAATTTCTAGGACCTGCCCAATAAATATCGTATGATCTCCAGCGTCGATTTGCTGAAACGTTTTGCATTGTAAAATGGCTGCGGTATCATGCAAAACCGGTAGACCTAAAGCAGAGATTGACCATTTAGCCTGTGCGAAGCGATCTGGGATTTTACTTGAAAATAGCGTACATAAGTGTTCTTGATTGTTCGCTAAAATATTAACAGCAAACTTTTGAGCTACTGTAAAATATGGATGCAGCTGTGATTTTTTATCGAGCGACCACAAAATAAGGAGTGGATTTATGGAAACGGATGCAAAGGAATTGACAGTTAAGCCAAAAGGCTCATTTGCGTCATTACAAGCAGTGACAACCGTAACGCCTGTTGGATAATTACCTAATGCTAGTTTAAAAGCAGCTACTTTGTCTGTCATTCTAATCACCTCTTCATTGATTTATGGAAATGAAAAATCTTTTCTGATGAACCATCAGCATTTCAATCATTTCGTTGCTGAGCATTTAAATATAGCTGTCATAAAATATAGTAACTTCTTAATAATTATAATATTCTTAATTTTATTTTAAACCAACAAAACTAACAGGTAAAGTATATAATAGAGAAAAAAAGGGGGGATAGTCATGACTTTATATTTTGACCATCTAGTTCATCAAGTTCAATCACCAGAGAATACAAAGATTTTCTTAAATAAACGTAATATCCATACAGTTAACGGTGGTCAACATACAATGTGGGGGACATACAATACGTTAAGCTACTTTGGATTAAACTATATTGAGCAAATAGCCATTTATGATCGTCATTTATTTGAAAATGCAGTGAAATTGCCTTATTCACTACATTATACGTTTAAGCATACAAACGAGCGCTATGGTTTTTCAAGAATTGCGTTACGTACAAAAAATATTAAGGAAGAGGGACAACGTTTGCGTGCACTTGGCTTCGAAGTATATGGACCTGATGCTTGTAGTCGTACAAGACCAGACGGCTCCGTAGTTGAATGGAAGCTATTGCATTTTGGGAAGCCAGGGCTGGAAATTGATTTCCCATTTTTGATTGAGTGGGCTGATACAGATGAGGAACGTGTTGCGCAATTAAAAGCAAATGGAGCCATTAAGACCGATCAACCCATATCGATGGAATCTGTACAATTTTATGTAAAAGATGTGCAAGCTACGGTGAAACTATGGAGGGAAGTATTACAATTACCAGAGCCTGAACAACAAGAACAGTTTATTTCCTTACATTTACCAAATATTCGCCTAGATTTTTATGACGAAGTTACTGCTGCTACTATGGCGCTAGGTCATTTAAATAAAGGGCCGTTTGGGGTTACACTTAAGAATACTGATAGAACGAAGGAAACGCTAGTTTTTCCAGGAGCTTTTTATTGGATCAATAGCTGAGGAGAGTTTAAAAGATCTATGAAGAGCATTTGAAAAAAAGGAGCCGTTCATCAAACGAACAGCTCCTTTGTACTTAAAATTTTACAACATTTGACGCCTGTGGTCCTCGATTGCCTTCCACCACATCAAATGATACCTTTTGACCGTCTTCAAGTGTACGGAAGCCTTCCTCCTGGATTCCCGTAAAATGTACAAAAACATCTTCTCCATCATCACATTCAATAAAGCCATAACCTTTTTCATTATTGAACCACTTTACGATTCCCTTTTGCATAAGCATTCGCCTCCCATGCGCTTGAAAGTAGAATAAAATCAATTAAGTCGTGACATAACCTGCGAAAATGTGAAAAAATGCATTTTCATTAAGAACATACATGAATTGAGCAAAGTTGTCAATTGATTGTCGAAATGCTTGTATAACTAACTATGATTTTTTTCACAATTAAGTCTATAATGGAAATTAACAACATAGAAAGTAGGATGCCAAATGACAACGACAAATCAACCTTTATCAGATTTAGAAATCGCAAATCAAGCGATTATGAAGCCTATTACAGAAATCGCGAAAGATGCAGGTATTCCAGAGGATGCACTTGAGCAGTATGGTCGCTACAAAGCAAAAATTGATCCATTAAAAATAACAGCACATGGTGAGGATGCAAAGGTTGTATTAGTTACTGCCATTAGTCCAACTCCAGCAGGTGAAGGGAAGTCAACTGTAACGGTTGGACTTGCTGATGCACTTCATCAATTGAATAAAAATGTTGTTGTTGCTTTACGTGAGCCTTCACTCGGCCCTGTAATGGGTGTAAAAGGTGGAGCAACAGGTGGTGGATACGCACAGGTTGTACCGATGGAGGATATAAACTTGCATTTCACTGGTGACCTTCACGCGATTACGACGGCGAATAATGCATTATCAGCCTTTATTGATAATCATATCCACCAAGGAAATGCTTTAAACATTGACCCTCGCCGTATTATTTGGAAACGTGTAATGGATTTAAATGATCGCGCCCTTCGTAAAGTTGTTGTGGGTCTAGGTGGTCCTGTGCAAGGGATGCCACGTGAGGACGGCTTTGATATTACCGTTGCATCAGAAATTATGGCAGTCTTTTGTTTAGCTACAAGCATTGAAGATTTACGTGAACGTTTAGCAAGTATCGTAATCGGTTATACATTTGAGCGTGAGCCTGTTTTCGTACGTGATCTTCAAGTAGAAGGAGCTTTAACTTTATTATTAAAGGATGCCTTCAAACCAAACTTAGTGCAAACACTTGAAGGAACACCTGCCATTATCCATGGTGGACCATTTGCCAATATTGCACACGGCTGTAACTCGATTATGGCGACACAAACGGCTCGCAAGCTAGCTGATATTGTTGTGACAGAAGCAGGTTTCGGTTCAGATTTAGGTGCTGAAAAATTCATGAACATTAAAGCACGTAAAGCAGGCTTTAAACCAAGTGCCGTTGTCATTGTGGCTACTATTCGTGCATTAAAAATGCATGGCGGTGTACCAAAAACAGAGCTTGTAGGCGAAAATGTTGAAGCACTTTTACAAGGAATTGAAAATTTAGCTAAACATGTCGACACGGTTCGTACATTTGGTGTTGAACCGATTATCGCTTTAAATCGTTTTATTACGGACACAGAAGCTGAGTTAGAAGCAGTCCTGAACTGGTGTCAAGAAAATCATGTTCGTATTGCTCGTACAAATGTTTGGGAAGAAGGAGGTAAAGGTGGATTAGCCTTAGCTGAGCAAGTAGTAGCCGTATTAGAAGAAGAAAATAACTTCTCTCCCTTATACGATGTAACAGAGTCCGTTGAAGAAAAAGTTCGTACGATTGTTCAAAAAGTGTATGGTGGGAAAGATGTACAATTTACCGAACAAGCGAAAAAACAAATTGCCCAAATCGAAAAATTCGGCTGGGATTCTCTACCGATTTGTATGGCGAAAACACAGTATTCTTTATCCGACCAACCAAGTCTTTTAGGACGTCCTGAGGGCTTTACCATCACAATCCGTGAAGTTATTCCAAAACTTGGCGCAGGTTTCTTAGTTTGTCTTACAGGCGATATTATGACAATGCCAGGTTTACCAAAAGCACCAGCTGCCTTACGCATGGATGTAGATAATGAAGGACATGCGGTAGGGTTGTTCTAATTGATACAAAAAAATTAACGTTAAAGCTGCTCCTTTTTCTAATAGGGGCAGCTTTTAACTTTTTTCAGCGGGTGTACAAACAACCGCTGAAAGAAGTTAAAGCCTCCGGCGGATTTTTAGAAAGTTCAAAGTAGTTAGGCTCCATATCGAATCAGTAAAAAGCTAGCCAACCATAAAAAAATGGCTACTCGAATGATTAGATCCATTGTCAATTCAAAGGCAGAAAGCTTTCTTTCTCGTTTTACCTTTTTAAGAAGTCTAACGGAAAAAGCAGAACATAGAAGTAGAACGGCAATAGATAGTTCATATATGTTTTCTAAAAGGCTTGTATTTTCTAAAAGATTTTTCAACAAAATCATCCTCTCTTTTAGAGGTTATGAGCTATTCCATTGTATTATGTAGGCACTCTGGTGTATGATCAGGGGCCTTTTTTGTGTTTACATATCAAGTTAAATTTACGCAAAGTAATATAGGAACTCTATTGTAAAAGTACACCCAATATTGGAAAGAAAAAGTGGATTTTTATCACAAATCTCATTGTTAAATAAATTTTTATTAAAAATAGATTGAATTTTCTTTTTATTTTAAATATAATTTACTTAATTTATTAATTGGAACACTGTTCCGATAATAGGAACGCGGAGGGATGAAGAGTTGAAAATCGCAACAGATATTGGCGGTACCTTTACCGACCTAGTTTACACGGATGAGAAGGGAAATCTTCAGTTTGACAAGGGGCATACGACTCCAGGTCATTTTGAGGACGGCATATTAAATGTATTAGGACGACATGTAACGGAAGATTCTCTTATTGAATCATTTATTCATGGTTCAACAGTCATTATTAATACATTAACGGAAAGAAAAGGGGGCGTAGTTGGATTAATTACGACGAAAGGTTTCCGTGACGTGCTAGAAATTGCCCGTGGGAATCGACCAGACCTATATAATTTTAAATATAAGAAGCCAAAACCTTTTGTTGAGCGCTATTTACGACAAGAAATCGATGAGCGAATCGATTTTAAAGGTAATGTTATGAAGGCACTTAATGCTGAGGAAGTAGGTAATATCGTACGTGAATTTAAAGAATTGGGTGTAGAGGCCATAGCTATTTCACTAATTCATGGCTATAAAAATCCAATACATGAATTAAAGCTTAAAGAAGAAATTTTAAAAATTTGGCCAGAGGTGTATATTACACTTTCGAGTGAAACGATTAAGGAATATCGCGAATATGAAAGAACGAATACAACAGTTTTAAATTCATACGTTAAGCCAATTGCACACGCGTATTTAAAAAGTTTAAAAGAAAAATTAAACACAATCGGTATTACAGATCATTTGAAAATTATGCAATCCAATGGTGGTACAACTAGTTTTGATAAAGCAATGGAATTGCCGATCAATCTTGTGGAATCAGGTCCTGTAGCTGGTATGTTTGGTGCAGCAAAATTAGGTGAACTTTTAAATGAATCCAATATTATCGCTTTTGATGTTGGCGGAACGACAGCAAAATGTTCGTTAATTACAAATGGAAAAGTAAATGTCACAACAGATTACTATATTGAAAGAAATGAAAAGTTTGCAGGCTATCCGATTAAAACTCCAGTTGTTGATATCGTGGAAATTGGCAATGGCGGTGGTTCCATCGCTCGTTTGGATCAATTCGGCTCCTTAAAAGTTGGTCCAGATTCTGCTGGTGCGAATCCAGGACCAGTTGCATATGGCTTAGGTAATACACAGCCAACGATTACGGATGCAAATATTTATTTAGGAAGATTATCATTGGAAAACTTCGATAATCCAGTGTCTATTGACAAAGTGGAGGAGGCACTTATAGAAGCAATTGCTAAACCGTTAAATGTGACAGCAGAGGAGGCAGCACAAGGGATTTTAGATATTGCCAACTCTAATATGTTAAATGCCCTGAAACTAATTTCTATTCGTAAAGGCTATGACCCTGAAGATTTTACAATGGTTGCCTTTGGTGGCGGTGGTCCTCTACATGCGATTAATTTAGCAGAAGAACTGGGCATGAAAAAAGTCATTATTCCATATGGTTCGTCTGTCTTTTCAGCACTAGGAATGATGATGACGGAATACCGACAAGATTATATCCAAACAAGTTTAATGGACTTTGATCATCATCATCTAGCTGATATTCAGAAAAATATCGATGAAGCTATTGAAAATGCCTATGCGGATGCACCTTTGTCAAAAGATCATTATTATTTTGAAATTAATTATGATCTTCGTTATAAAGGCCAAGAACACGCTGTCAAATTGAATGCATCGAATATTGCTATTTATGAAGAAGAGCTTGCTCATTTAGCAGAAGCTTTCCATATTAAACATAAACAGGAGTTCTCTTTTGATTTACCGGAGACGCCCATTGAGTTAGTGAATTTGCATCTTACTATTTACGGAAAAGATGAAGCGGTGCAATTTAAGGAATTAGAATTCTTCCATATTGACACTTCAACATGTATAAAAGCAACACGAAAGTTATACGTCAAGGAAACAGGCTGGGTAGAGGTAAATGTATATGATCAACAAAAATTAGTACCTGGCTATGTGATTACTGGCCCTGCTATTGTGGAAAGTCCTACGTCTACAGTTGTGATCAATGAAAAACAATCTATTGAAATAGATAAATACGGCAATCTGATTGTAGAGATGGAGGGGAAATAAAACATGAAAAAAGACGTTTTTGCTATAGAAATTATTCAGGATTCTTTACTAGCTATTGGTGATGAGATGTTTGTAGCGTTAGCTCGTTCGTCCATGAGTCCAGTTATCTATGAGGTATTGGATTATGCTTGTGGTTTAACAGATGCAAAAGGCAATCTAATCAGCCAAGGTAATGGTGTAACAAGTTTTATCGGGATGCTAAGTCCGATGGTACAACGTGTCATTGAAAAGTTTAATCATGGGGAAGATTTACATGAAGGCGATGTCATTATTATTAATGATCCGTATGTTGGTGGAGGTTCGCATTTATCGGATGTTGGTTTAGTCTTACCAATTTTCTATAAAGGTGAGGTTATCGCTTATTCTGCAAACAAAGCGCACTGGACAGAGGTTGGTGGCATGGATCCAGGTTCATTTACAAGTAATTCGAATGAAATCTATCAGGAAGGTCTACAGTTACCTGGTGTGAAGCTTTATCAGAAAGGCGAGCTCAATGAAGGCATTTATGAAATCATTTCTACGAATGTTCGTTTACCAGAACTATCAATCGGAGATATGTTTGCTCAGGTGGCTGCCTTAAAAACGGGTGAAAAACGAATCACGGAGCTTTGTCAGAAATTCGGTGCCGAATCTGTTAAATTGTCCATTCAAAAATTATTGGACAAGGGTGAAAAAATTGTTGAGCTTGAACTACAACAATTACCAAAGGGCGAATTTTATGCGGAAGACTTTATTGAGGGTGATCCTTTAAAAGGCGGACCTTATCCAATCAAAGTAAAGGTAACCATCAGTGAGGAAGAATTTATGTGTGATTTTAGGGGATCACATCCTGCTGTGAATGTACCGGTAAACTGCTCGCAATTTGGCTTGATGGCCAGTGTGCGTGTGATGTTTCTGGCTTTACTTGGCGATATTGATGTCATAAATGAAGGTGTCTTTAAACGCTTAACGATTATGACTGATGACAATTCTATTGTATCTGCCAAACGTCCGCACCCTGTTTCAATGAACTTTGAGGCACGTATTGGTGCAGCAGATTTAATTTGGAAAGCACTTGCACCTCATTTACCAGAAAGATTGTCAGCAGGTCATTTACAGTCGGTTTGTACATTTATCTTAACAGGTAAAAATCCTGAAAATGATGAGTCATTCCTAATTGTTGAACCATCAGTAGGTGGTTGGGGAGCGTCAAATGATGAGGATGGTCAAAGTGGTCAATATTGTATGGGAGATGGGGAAACATATAATCTTCCTATTGAAATTGCGGAGACAAAATATGGTATTCAGATTGATGAATATAGCTTAAATTGCGATGGTGCTGGTGCAGGGCAATATAGAGGTGGCGTAGGAGTACGTCGAGTTTATACCGTTAATAATGACGGTCAAAAGGTTTCTGTCAATTTAGGTAGACATCAATTTACCCCATTTGGTTTAAATGATGGTGAAGGAGGATCACATAACTATCTGATCATTCATAAAAAAGATGGTACAAAGGTTGGTCCGGTTGGTGTCCTAGCGAATTATGAATTGCAAAAAGGAGACCGTATAGAGCTTGTCACAGCAACAGGGGGTGGCTATGGCAATCCAAAAGAGAGAAGTACGAAAGCAATTGAAAAAGATTTATTAAACGGATATATTTCTTTAGAGGTAGCTGAAAAACGTTACGGTTACCAAAACGCATAGAAGGAGAAATATATATATGACTGTTAAGACATTAAAAAACTCATTGGATATACTTGAATGCTTCGCAACTACAGAAAACGCATTAGGTGTACGTGAAATTTCACGCATGACAAAATTGCACACAAGTGTTGTGCAAAGAACAATCAATACATTTACAGAAGCAGGCTATTTATTACAGGATGAAGCTACAAAAAAATATAAATTAGGTTATAAAATGTTTATATTTCATGATGCACTCGCCAATACTAGTGACCCACATTTTACAATCTATGAATTGATGCAGAGTCTTGCAAGTGAAATTAATGAGTCAGTATTTCTAACTTATATGGATAAAGAGTATGGTGTCACAACAAAAATTGCTGAAAGTAATAAGAATATAAAGTATGCAGTGTCATTAGGTACAAAAACACCACTTTATATCGGCGCTTCCTGTAAAGTTATGTTTGCCTATTTGGACAAAGAAAGACAGCTTGAATTATTAGCGTATTTTAATGAAGAGCAGTCTGAAATGGAACATGAAAAGCTTCTTAACAATTTTCAAGAAGAGCTGCAAATCATACGACAAAATAATTGGTGCGTCACTGTAGGGGAGTACAACGAACATGCTTTTGGTATTAGTGTGCCATTATTCAATCATAAGAAAGAAATCATGGCATCTCTGACGATTTCTGGATTAGTATATGACTTTGACGATCAAAGGGAGAAATACATGCTTGAACAGTTAGTGAAAATTGCTCATCAAATTCAATCTCACATCTCTAAACTATAACAACAATAGGGGAGCTGACACTATGAATAATAAAGTATTACATCCGCGGGCCTTAGAGCCTGTAACTCTATTAATGATAGTCTTAACATCTGTAGTTGGTGCAATTATAGGGATACAACTGATTACTACTTTAGGGATTTCTGCTAATACATCGATTGTTGGTGCAATATTTGCTATGATTCTTGGTAGAATTCCTATTGGAAAACTGATAGCATTTAAATCAGTGCATAGACAAAACATTATTCAAACTGCGATATCATCAGCTACTTTTAGTGCAGCAAGTAGTTTAATGCTGCCAATTGGTATTCCATATGTTTTAGGCTATGAAAATTTAGTATTACCATTGTTTATTGGTGTTGTTTTAGCGATGTTTGTGGATGCTTTATTATTATATAAATTTTTTGATACAAAGATTTTTCCAGCAACAGGTACTTGGCCACCAGGGATTGCAACTGCTGAAGCGATTAAAGCTGGAGATAAAGGTGGTAAAAATGCAAAGGTTCTAATCGGTGGTGTTTTAGTCGGTATTGTGGGAGCTGTACTGAAAATTCCAATGTCAGCTTTTGGAGTAGCGTTTATCGGGAATATTTGGGCGCTTACAATGTTTGGAATTGGTCTTTTACTAAGAGGCTATTCTGTTCAATTATTTAATGTGGATTTAAACCAATACTATATTCCACATGGAGTTATGATTGGGGCTGGTATTGTAGCACTGGTTCAAGTAGCCTTTACTTTATTGAGTAAAGGGGCTGCTGAAAATTCAGAAAAGTTAATCTATTCAAAAAGTCCGAAAGAAATAAGACAAGGCTTTGGTGCAGGTTTTATCGCATATTTAGTCATTTCGTTAGTGATTGCGCTATTAGGTGGTATGATTTCAAATATGTCTATCGGTATGTTACTAGGTTTCTTACTATTCGCAACAATTGCTGCGTTTGTCCATGAATTAATTGTTGGTATTGCTGCGATGCACGCAGGTTGGTTCCCAGCGTTTGCAGTAGCGTTTATTACACTTATTGTCGGCATTTTGATTGGTTTCCCACCACAAGCACTCGCTTTATTAGCAGGATACAGTGCAGCAACAGGTGTAGCATTCGCAGATATGGGCTATGATCTAAAAACAGGTTTTATTTTACGTGGAAATGGTAGTGACCCCGCATTAGAAAAAGAAGGGCGCAAACAGCAAATGATCGCTGGTATTCTAGCCTTCTCTATTTCTGCCATTGTTGTTTTACTTTCTTATAAATCTTATTTTGCACAAGATTTAGTAGCACCTGTAAATCATGTGTATGCTGCTACAATTCAATCTGGTGTTACAGGTGACGTAGCGAAACAATTATTAATTTGGGCGATTCCAGGCGCATTAATCCAACTTATCGGTGGTTCAAAACGACAAATGGGTATCTTATTTGCGACAGGTTTATTACTTGTCAATCCGATTGCTGGATGGGCTGTTTTAGCAGGGATTTTACTTCGAACTATTTTCACTTATGTGACGAAAGGTAAGAGAGAATCGGAAATGACTGTATTTGCAGCAGGTGTCATTGCTGGAGATGCATTATATAGCTTCTTCTCTTCTATTTTAAAAATAGGAAAATAGAAAGGAGTCATTTGATATGGTAAAAGTTCTAACTTATGAGGATGGTATAGCAGCAGTCTATGGGGGTGCGATTCTAGGAGGCGGTGGTGGTGGTCTCCTTGAGGAAGGTTTGAAACTTGTTGAGGAAATTTTTGCTACAGGTACACCTCAATTAATCGATATAACGGATTTAGAGGATGAAGATTTAGTCGCATGTGTGGCGATGGTCGGAGCTCCTTCTGCAGCTGATCAATATATTTCCCACGAACAGCTTTGTTGGAGTTATGAAAGTATGAACACGTATATGGGCGACCGTCTAAAAGGTATTATTACAAACGAGAATGGTGCCATTACAACGATTAATGGGTGGTTGCAATCCGTTTTATTGAACGTACCAGTTTTGGATGCCCCCTGTAACGGTCGAGCACATCCAACTGGTATCATGGGTTCATTGAATTTACATGAACAGAAAGATTATAAATCTATGCAATTTTATGCAGGTGGAAAAAATGAATTTGCAATTCAAGGCTTTATAGAGGGTGATTTGCAAAATACTGCAAAAGCTGTTCGCAATGCTTCTATTTTAGCTGGTGGAATGGTAGGGGTTACTCGAAACCCTGTAACCATAGGCTATTTAAAAGAAAATGGTGCACCTCATGCTATTTCCGCTGCGATTGAGCTCGGCTATAGCTTTCTGAATGGACAAACAATCGAAGGGAAATTAGAAAATGTTATTCAACAGTTGAATGGTAAGCACATCGTTTCTGGAATCGTGACGGACTATTTGCTAACAAAAGAAAATGGCTTTGACGTTGGAAAATTAAAGGTTGAAGATTTTCATTTAACTTTCTGTAACGAGTATATGACTTTAGCTAAAGAAGGTAATATCCAATCTCAATTTCCAGACCTCATCATGACTTTTGATACGGAAAAAATGATCCCAGTACCGAGCGCAAGCATTAAAGAAGGTATGCACGTTGTTGTTATTTTAGTTGATCAACTTAATCTGAACTTAAGTACAACGATGAAAAATGAGGCGCTGTTACAGGAGATTGATGAGGTTATTAAAGCTGTTCTATAAATGAGTTGAAAAAATAGAAAAAAACAATAAAAGCTGCCATCATCTACAATAAATAAGATGGGCAGCTTTTATTGTTTCTTCAGCGGGTTGGTATTACATAACATAACTATCGTTCCTACTTCCTTCATAACTTAATACTTCATTTACGGCTTAAATAAAATTCGAAAAAAATGTTGCCTAAAAAAGAATTCTCTAGTCTAGTTAGCACGACTCTGATGATTTGCCTTTTCGCAAATGTTGGCAAGAAACTGGTATGCTATTTGCCATTAATGGGAGGAGTTACGTTCACACATATTCAGGATAATGAATAGAAGAAGGTAACGTCGATTAATGATAAAAATATCACACGCTTGCGACATATGCTCAAAGCTTTCTTGGTCGTGAAAATAAGATAATTGTTTGTTCACTTATCTCGTCATGTACATTCACTATGCGGGTTAAAACAAAGAATTTCTAAGGGAAAGTGTTCACTTTTATTTGTTTAGATGATTGGTTTTCACTATACGCATGTCATCTTTCAACACAGTATTCAATTGTAAAGCCCGCTGAAGTTGTTAAATTTGTCAAAACATAGTTCTTGTACATCACTGAAATAGTGAGCTACAGAACAAAGTTAAATGTTCTGTACATTCACCTTACAATATTCTGAAAAATTTGTCAATTGAAAACAACTTTCTATATTGTTTTTTTTAGCCTCGTGGTTACTTAATAATTGCCAACTATTCTAAGCAATACAGTATAATAAAGTATGAAGGGACTGAACAAAGATTATGAACATTTTAATGGACAAAGTACGGGGAATTTACGAACAATTTGATGCTAGTCATGATTTTCAACATATTGAACGTGTTTATCGAAATGCGTTAGCGATATTACAAACAGAGTCAGAAGCGGATGCAGAAGTTGTGAAAATTGTTGTGCTCTTGCATGATGTGAGTGATAAAAAGTATACCGATAGCAAAGAGCAAGAAAATAAGCTGATTGCCGAGCTACCTTTAAGTGAAGAAAAAAAGCAACATATTCGGGATTGCATCGAACAAGTATCGTTTAATGGTGGCAATGAATTAGAAGCAACTTCTCTCGAAGCGAAAATAGCACGGGATGCAGATCGTTTAGATGCGATTGGAGCAATCGGTATTGCACGTACGTTTGCTTTTGGTGGGGCTAAGGGTCGAAAACTTTATGATAAAGAAGAGGATGCACGTACGAATATGACAGAGGACGAGTATCGTAGTAAAAATACATCCTCAGTTACCCATTTTTATGAGAAGCTATTATTGCTAAAGGATTTAATGATTACAGAGAAGGGCAAACAAATGGCTGAAGAACGCCATCAATTTATGGTGCAGTTTTTAGAGCAATTACAAAATGAGATAGTTGAGATTCCCACCCCTAAAGGGACAAGCTGACTAATGTCAGTGGGATTCCTGAGTAACTAAGCGTTCACAGTCCATTTCTGTTTTGAACAGTTCTCAAGATTGGGGTATCCCATTACCCCTCCCTATCCAGTGCATATAGCAGATAGGGCTACACTACTTTTACCATAGCGTATAGTTGGTTTCGTCCGATGTGTTTTAGCGTCTTTTTCGTGACGACACATATTGTTTTACCGATAGCATGAATTAGGCTATCGAACCATATACAATATCCAATTTTCAATGAACGAGCGTGTTTTATAGACTTTTACTTGTCTATAGATGAAGTATAACACCCTTTCAGACAATTAAGGTAGCAAAAGTTACCTCTTGTCTGACCTCACTTTCATCCCATGTCTAAAGACGGGCTATACCCGGCATGGGCTTTCTCATTCGGAAAATCTGTAAGTAATTCAAGACAAAAAATATGAGCACTCTAAATATAGATGTCTCCCTAAAAAATCCGTTGTCTTTCTTAATAGACAACGGATTTTTTAGGGATGAACAATTTTGATAGAGCATGAACAAAAACGTGTAAGTTTATTTATTTTACTTTAGCTTGAGCAGGATACGAGTCTGCAATCGTACCATCACTGTGAAACCCTGTCCGTCTTTTTTCTGAACATCCTGTCATTAACATAATAAAACTCAACTACGTTAAACCTACTGTGGATTCTTCAAATTCATTCCCTCCTCCAATATTTCTTTTGCATGGAAGCTAATTTAAATGCTATTCGTATCTTTTTAGTGGATCTTTCACATGCTAACTTCAATAAAAATGATGCTGTCAAAAGTTTTCGGAATAAAGAAATTAATATAAAAAATGGATATTTACAACGAAAGATTATTTTTTCCTAAAAAATGAGCCAAAACTCTTTTCATTCATTACGTAAAGCATATATAATTACTTATGTTTTTTCGACAATGGGGATCTTGGATTTGGTCTATATTTCATTCAAATAGTAGATCGTGGGAGAAATCGCCTTTTAAATATATTGGGGTAACCGTCAAAGGAGTCTTAACATCATGAAAGAAGCAAAAAGCGGAGTCAAATGGGTTCCTTTCTTCATTTCCCTTGCTGTTGGCGTGGCTATCTGGTTTTGTCCAGTACCTTCAGGAGTAGAGGAAAAAGCGTGGCATCTGTTTGCTATTTTTGTGGCGACAATAATAGGGTTTATAACAAAACCGTTGCCAATGGGAGCGATATCCTTTATTGCTATGGCTACGATTGCCATAACAAATACATTAACTATAGAAGAGACATTAAGCGGTTTTGGCAATTCAACGATTTGGCTAATTGTTATTGCTTTCTTTATTTCTCGTGGATTTATTAAAACGGGACTAGGAGAACGAATTGCCTATGTATTTGTTCGTCTTTTTGGGAAAAAAACTTTGAGTCTGTCTTATTCTTTATTAGCGAGTGACCTAATATTAGCACCTGCTATTCCAAGTAATACAGCTCGTGCTGGTGGTGTAATTTTTCCAATCATCCAGTCATTATCCCATACTTTCGGATCTAAACCGGAAGACGGGACAGAGCGTAAGATGGGTGCCTTTCTTTTGAAGGTAGGGTTTCAAGGGAATTTAATCACGTCTGCGATGTTTATGACAGCCATGGCCGCGAACCCTTTAATTGTAAAGCTAGCAAGTGATTCAGCTGGGGTAACGATTACTTGGTTTGGTTGGGCATTGGCTATGATTGTCCCTGGGTTAACAGCATTAATCGTTGTTCCTTATGTTATTTATAAAATTTATCCGCCTCAAATCAAGGAAACACCAGAGGCAGCAGCAATCGCTAAACAGAAACTGGATGAATTTGGTCCACTGAAAAGTTCTGAAAAACGAATGATCGTAGTATTTGTTGTTGTGTTGTCGTTATGGATTGGTGGAGACTACTTAGGAATTGGTGCTACTACAGCAGCTCTTATAGGTCTTTCATTGCTTTTATTGTTAGATGTATTAACATGGGCAGATATCAAAAAGGAAGAAGGCGCATGGGATACACTTATTTGGTTTGCAACGCTATTTATGATGGCATCTTTTATGAACAAACTAGGGCTGATTCCATGGTTTAGTAATGAAGTGGGTGGACTGGTATCTGGGTATAGTTGGATATGGGCTGTTGTTATATTAGCATTAGTCTATTTCTATTCTCATTATTTCTTTGCGAGTTCCACAGCCCATATTAGTGCGATGTATGCAGCATTTTTATCTGTTATGCTGCAAGCGGGAGCACCTGCCATGTTGGCAGCTATATTATTAGCAGCATTTAGTAATTTATTTGGCGCCACTACTCATTATGGTTCTGGTCCAGCACCGGTCTTCTTTGGTGCAGGTTATATTGATCAAAAAAAATGGTGGACAGTTGGATTTGTAGTTTCCGTTGTTACCATCCTAATTTTTGTTATAGTAGGAGGACTATGGTGGAAGCTTCTTGGTTATTGGTGAAATAATTAGCTTCTGTATCCGGATAGAACATGTTCTATCCGGATATTTTTTTGAGATTTTTAACCCTTCTTCATTTTGCAGTTAATGGGGGAGGTATTTTTTTAGATGGCTAAGAAGAGTTTGTTGTCCTTTGTTTACCTGTCATTTGGTGTTATGATAAAAATGGATATCAATAAAACTACATATTAAAAGTAGTATGGACACTAAACAACACCTAAATGAAAGAGATGGACAAGTGTAATGAGTCATTTAATTGTACAAAATTTAACGAAAACAGTGGGCGATAAAACGCTCTTTCAAAATATTGAATTTACGATTTATGAGGGGGAGCGAGCTGGGCTAATTGGTATTAATGGTACTGGTAAATCCACATTGCTTTCTATTTTAGCAAATGAAATCGAAGCGGATTCAATGGAAGTTGACCGCCCAAATAAATATCGTGTTGCATATTTACCACAGGAGCCTACTTTTAATGGTGGCGAAACTGTGTTACAGGCAGTGTTTGCAGGGGATTCACCTATTTTAAAACTGAATCGTGAATATGAGGAAGCGGTTGCTGCACTTGCATTAAATCCGACTTCAGAAAGTTTACAAAAAACGCTATTTAGCTTGCAACATCGTATGGATGAAGAGCAGGCATGGGATGTCAATGCACTTGCTAAGACAGCGCTTACGAAGCTTGGAATTGAAATGTTTGATAAAGAAGTATTAACACTGTCAGGCGGTCAGCAAAAGCGCGTTGCTTTAGCTAAAGTTTTAATCGAGCCGGCAGATCTTTATTTATTAGACGAGCCTACCAACCATTTAGATGTGCAGTCAACAGAGTGGCTGCAGGAAATGGTGTTACGATTAAAGGGAGCAGTTATATTTATTACCCATGATCGTTATTTCTTAGACGAACTGTCTACGCATATTTACGAGCTGGCTGATCAAACATTATACCGCCATACGGGGAATTATGGGGATTATTTAGAGTCTCGTGCTATTCGTGAGGAAATGAAAGCAGCCTCTGCCCAAAAAGATCGCAACCGCTATCGCTCAGAATTAAAATGGATTCGTCGTGGTGCAAAAGCGCGTTCTACGAAGCAAAAGGCACGTATCCAGCGCTTCGAGCAGTTAGAGGATAACTTGGAGCGTAAATCTGAGGATGTTTCTCTTGAAATGGG
Organism: Lysinibacillus sp. NPDC056232; assembly: GCF_042267565.1. Taxonomy (NCBI): domain Bacteria; kingdom Bacillati; phylum Bacillota; class Bacilli; order Caryophanales; family Bacillaceae; genus Lysinibacillus; species Lysinibacillus sp. NPDC056232. The sequence goes on from NZ_JBHJTF010000005.1 coordinate 47,300, forward strand.
ACTAGCAACAACACGCCTCGGTCGGAAGGTTTTGGAGGCTGAAAGTATTTCAAAGGCATTTGGCCAACAAAAAATCCTTGAAAACTTTTCATTTTTACTACAGCAGGGCGATCGTATTGGTATTATCGGAGCGAATGGTGTAGGAAAATCAACATTATTGAACATGCTAGCAGGTGAGCTGACACCTGATGCTGGTGAAATTCTTGTTGGTTCGACAGTGAAGTTAGCGCATTTTAAACAAACACTACCGAAGATGAATGAAAATGAGCGCATGATTGAATATATCCGCGAAGCTTCAAATGATATCACAGATGCAGAAGGTGTACGTTATTCTGCTGCTCAAATGCTGGAACGTTTCTTATTCCCACTTCATGCACACGGTACACCTATCGGTAAATTATCAGGTGGAGAACGTAAACGACTGCATTTATTACGATTATTAATGGAGCAACCAAACGTACTGTTACTAGATGAGCCTACAAATGATTTAGATATTGAAACATTAGGTGTGCTCGAGGATTTCATTGAGCATTTCCCTGGAGTCGTTATAACGATATCCCACGATCGCTTTTTCTTAGATCGAATTGCGAAAAAGCTGTGGATATTAGATGGTCTGGGGCATGTTAATGAGATGCTTGATATTTACAGTGAATATTTACAAAAGCGTGAACAGGAAGCTGCTGTAAAGGTAGAGGCACCAAAAGTCGAAAAAACTAAGACTGAAAAGCCTAAATCGGACAAGAAAAAATTATCCTTTAAAGAGCAAAAAGAATGGGAAACAATTGCTGATGACATAGAAAAGACAGAGACAGCGATTATGGAGACAGAAGAAGGTATTGCTAATGCTGGAGCTGATTTTACAAAGCTACAGGAATTAACGGCGAAGCTAGATGAGTTAAATGCACAATATGAACACCTTATTGAAAGATGGTCGTATTTAGATGAAATCGTAAATGGATAAGGAGCGATATACATGAAGATTATTACAATTGAACCGACACCAAGCCCTAATTCTATGAAGATTGTCGTTGATACAGAGTTACCTTTTGGCAAAAGCTATAATTTTACAAAGGATAATAAAGAGGAAGCAACTGGTGAAGCGGCAGCGATTTTAGCAATCGAAGGTGTTAAAGGTGTTTATCATGTAGCAGATTTCTTTGCTGTTGAGCGTAACGCAAAGTATGCATGGGAAGGTATTTTAGCAAGCATTCGTCAAGTGTTAGGTGAAGATGTACAGGAAGTAAACACAGCACAAGTAGCCAATGAATTTTATGGTGAAGTGTACGTTCATGTGCAATTTTATAAGCAAGTACCACTTCAAGTAAAGGTATTTGATAATCAACGTGAGCACCGCGTAAGCTGTGGTGAGCGCTTTGTGAAAGCTTTCAATAAAATTATTGAAACAGCAGTTGATGAAAATTATATTTTCCAACGTAAGTGGATTGACTATGGCGTACGTTATGGAGAGCTTGAGGAAATTGCAGAAGCCGTAAAACAAGAAATCAATGTAACATATTCTGAGGAACGTTTAACGGAGATTATTGCAACGATTAATGATTCTGAGAAAACAAATGAGAAGCCAGCTAAGCTAAAAATGACTGTTGAACAGTTTAAGCAACCAGAATGGGAAAAACGTTTCCAATTGCTTGACCAAATGGCAGATCCAGAGCTAGATGATTTACCACTTTTAGATTTAGCGTTACAAGATGAGCAAATGTCTATCCGTCGACTGGCAACCGTTTATTTAGGAATGATTGAAGATGTGGCAGTTGTTCCATATTTAGAAAAGGCATTACAGGACAAAAGTGCAGCGGTACGTCGAACTGCAGGAGATTGTATGAGTGATCTCGGCTTCGTAGAATTTGAAGACGCGATGCAGCAAGCATTACAAGATAAAAACAAACTTGTTCGTTGGCGTGCAGCTATGTACTTATATGAAGTCGGTACCGAGAAATCATTAGCGGCATTAAAGGCTGCTGCAGAAGATAAAGAGTTTGAAGTGAAGCTACAAGTAAAAATGGCGATTGCCCGCATCGAACAAGGTGAGGAAGCAAAAGGGTCTGTCTGGAAGCAAATGACAGAATCTCGCCAGCCATAAATTGCAACTTTAATCAGTGACCCGTTAATGGGGATAAAAGAAATAAACCAGCTCTCTGCTATGAATGTAGTTCAACAGAGACGCTGGTTTTCTTTTATTGTTGCTTTTGGTAAAAAGTAAAATTATCTACTAATGTTCCAATAAAAATATTAACCTCTAATAAATGATAAAACCAACTTTGTTTCGAAATTGTATACATCTTCATTTAGTGTGAATAAAGATACCTTTTTCCTTTGTCCAAGTGCAAATCGTATTTCTATATGGCTTCCTTTTCCAGCTGGAAAAATGACGATAAGGAAGTCGCTTGCATGACTACATTTCTTTCGGAAGTTCCAATTTGTCTTTTAATCTTCCAATATAATAGCAGCACAATATTTTTAAAACTAGACTGTTTTCTCAAAGTTTGTTACTTCTGGTTTGGCTATCTTCTTCTTCAACAAAAGCACCCGATAGTTGAAGAAGGAAGTATTTAAAATTCAAAGTTTCGAACCACACCAAGGACAAAAATCAATGCTAATAATCGACTTCCTACCATCATGTATTATCAAACCGTAGTCATTATTTTGTTCATAAAAAATGATTATTTTATCAGGACATTCAAACGGATTCTCATGTATTTCACACTTGAAACTTGCATGAAAAGTCATATCCTCACAACAATGTTTTTTCATAATTTCATTTCCCCTTATTCAAGTAAAGCCCTCCGTTAGCTGAAGAAGAAGAATTTTTTAGTCAGAAATAACGATTACATTTTCTGCAACTTTCTTTTGGTCAGTAGAACTTGGGGTTTCTACTAAATCAAAGGATACTTTTTGACCTTGTTTAAGGAATCTGAATCCATTCAGAAATCTTTCTTTATCAGGTAAAATCGAACTAAAATGAACAAAAACATGATTTTCATCCTCACCGTCAAGCATGATACGACCATAACCCTTTTCTTCTTTAAACCATTTAACAATTCCCTCTCGTTTCATATCTTTCGACCTCCAATACATTTTTTACTCAACTAATCTACGCCGTTAGCACAAGAAGCGATTGCTCTAATTGAACAATCACCTCTTAGCTTACATGTATGTATTGACAAAATTAAACACCATAATGAATCAACCATCTATCTTCTTTTATTGCTTCAGCTATTTTTTTCATCAATTCTTCAAGTTCTTCTGATTTGTACTCGTCGTTTGCTTCACAAACCATATTTAAAAATTGTTTATGAGAACTCGGTGGTATCAATGTTATTCCAAAATAGGCGAGGCTTTTATAAGGTCTATTTGTGTTATGTGCGAATGTTTCTAGATGATTCATTTTTTCACCAAAATCCTTAGACATAAGTTCATCAAAAAGGTCCCCATCTACACCTATGCAATTATATTTTTCAGGTTCATAACTAACATACTCTTTATTTTTTTCAATACATTCAACTATTCCAAACTCGTGAATATAAGCCAAATTAACACATCTCCTAAGTCTTCAGTTTCTCACATTATTTTACAACACTTTCTTGTTCATTTTTCAACTAACCTGCTTCGTTAGTTCACTAAAAAAAGAGCTGCCTATGCAACTCCATGTTCTTCAAGTAAAGCACCCCGTTACTTCAATATGTACATACTTTATTCTTTAAAAGGAAACAATACAATTTAGTAAGTAAACCGTAAAGAGGTGTAATTGAAGATATAATGAAAAAGATGTTAATTACTTTTATACTATTCCTTATTCTAACATCTATTCAAACAAAAACCGTTTCATCATATAATTCAACTCAAGACTCTGAAGAACTTAGATTACAGGATATGCTTATGCTAATGCTTACTCCTTATATTGATAAAGATTTGAATAGCTATTATTATCCAAATATTTTAAAGGATTTTTCAGCTAATGTAACTCCGTGGAAAATTGAAGTGATTGAAACAAAGAGAGTGAATAGTTTCCGTGGTTTTTTATTGCAAATTACATTTGAAATTGAACCTACAGATGGTGGACATCATATCCCTGTAGGGAAGGACCGCATGACCTATGAAATTTCTTCCGGACCTGAGGTTAAATTAATAAATCACACGCACCTAAAAACATATAAATATCCACCAGAATAATTACGTAATTAATACGGACTTTCTTTAACTAATCTGCGTCGTAATAAGAAAAAGCCAATCCTCTTCTTGGAGAATAGCATCCGTTAGCCATCCATGTAGCGCTAAAACCAGTGATACACCACAGAGAATGAAAGATTATTTCGTTCTTTCATGGGAGTTGAATAAGGATTAGGACACGATATCTTTCAATTCCGCTAAAAATTCAGTTTGAAAGCCCACTTCAAATACTACAAATTGAAACAAGCCTAACTGACTTAATCAGTAGGCTTAATTTTTTTCCATACATACCACCAGGAAAGCGCCCAGCCGGAACAGAAATCAACCCCACGTTATGATAATGTGACAATTATTCCGTTTTAGTATATTTTTTACAAAGAAAGTATAGCTCCTCTTTTTATCGGAAAATAACATAAAGCAGATAATTTTGTTGTTTTCTAGTTTTTTACTACTAAACAAAAAGTTAATAGCATTCTATATATTATTAACAAAGTGTCTAATACTTGTCTAATAGGACAATGTTAGAATTATTTAACTTCTTCTAGCAGGTATCCAAACACCTGCTAAAATAGAGGAACTCAGTCTAAGAACGCCACGTCCTGTGGCAACGACTGAGTGACCAACATCATGTTGTGTTGCTGTCGCTTCGCTTTCGCATAGACAAAAACATGTTGCTGCCGCTGCGTTAGCACTGCGCTTTCGCACAGAAAACATTTGTTGGCCCAAAGCCTCCGGCGGATGTCATGGAATCGGAAAGGAGTTCTTAAAGGATGTTAGCCTAAAATCATCGCATCCATGCGATAACGGCTAACTGACCTGCATCGGTAAAAACGCCACGTCCTGTGGCATTACCGAAATGACCGACATCGTGTCGGCCCTCGTGCAGGCCTAAGCACAAAGCCGATTCCGGACGCATTGCCGAGGCATAATTGATCTCTAGAATATTCTATAAAATAAGGGGGGCGTTTGAATGACAGTAACAAGTTTAAAGACAACAGAATCTTATATACGTGACCGCGAAGCAGTTATTGAGCTTACACAAAAGCTAGTACGGATAGAAAGCGTTTACCGAGAAGATGATCCAAATGGCAATGAACAAGAAGTTGCGAATTTTGTCGCTCAATATTTACGTGATATCGGGATTGAAACACATATAGAGGAGGTAGTGCCAGGTAGGCCGAATGTCATTGGTATTATTGATTCGGGTAAGCCGGGAAAAACACTACTTTTTGAAGGACACACAGATGTCGTTACTGAAGGAAATCGGGAAGCATGGACGTACGATCCATTCGGTGCAGAAATTATTGATGGTCGAATGTATGGCCGAGGCACAAATGATACAAAAGGAAATCTTGCATGTATGATTACAGCTTGTCAGTCGTTGTTACTGGATCAGGAAGAATTTACAGGCAAGATTATTTTATGTATTCCATGTGATGAAGAAGGACTGATGCTTGGTATTAAACATTTTATAAATAATGGCTGGGCAGATGATGTGGATGGGGCGATTATCTGTGAGCCAGAGGAAAACAACGTATGTATCGCACAACGTGGGGCAATACGCTTGAAAGTAGATATCTTCGGTAAAATGGCGCACGGTGCAATTTCTTGGAGTGGCATTAACCCAAACTGGCGAATGGCACGCTTTATCGTGGAGCTTGAAAAATTGGAAAAAGAAGAACAAGCACGTTTAGGGCGTGATCCGATGCTTAATTGGCCATCTATTACACCAACGATTTTACGAGCACCCGTAAAAGGAGATGCGCAAATTAATGTCATTCCTGATCACTGTATGACGACACTTGATATTCGTACAGTTCCTGCACAAGATCATGATGAGCTTCTCGGAAAAATAGAGACGATTATTAAACGTCTGCAAGCAGATGATCCGGATTTTAAAGTGGAGTTAACAGTGCTTGATAACCGCCCTGCAACAGCAACAGCGAAGGAGGATCCTGTTGTACAAGCCATTTATGAGGCAGTCGCTGAGGTAACGGAAAAAGAGCCGAAATATAACGGTGTTCCAGGGGCTACAGATGGAACGTTCCTTCATGTTCATGGAGTACCCATTGTTACTGTTGGAGCGGGTGATCGTGATATGCCCCACCAAATTGACGAATATGTTGAAATCGAAGAATTAGCAGAAACAACAGCCATTTACCGTTTAGCAGCAATAAAGTTTTTAGTAGGTGATGCACAATGACTCACGCAAAAATCGCAGTCATTCCAGGCGATGGCATTGGAAAGGAAGTTATGGAGGAAGCACTAAAGGTACTGAATTCTCTTCAGGAACATGATTCATCTTTACAAATAGACACAACCATTTTTCCGTGGAGTTCAGATTATTACCTCAAGCACGGTCGGATGATGCCAGACAATGCATTAGAGATATTGAATGAATATGATGCGATATTATTCGGGGCTATTGGAGATGCTCGTGTTCCAGATGACGTGACAGTATGGGAATTAATTATGCCGATACGAAAAAACTTCCAGCAATATGTTAATTTCCGGCCGATTAAATCACTACCTGGCATAGCTTCACCGCTTGCCAACGGAAGGGATATTGATTTTGTTATCTTCCGGGAAAATGCCGAGGGTGAATATTCCGATAGTGGTGGTCGAATTTATCATAATCAACCGCAGGAAATGACGATTCAAAACACGATTATGACACGTATCGGAATTGAAAAAATTGTCCAGGCAGCCTGTGATTATGCCTATAAAAATGGCAAAACGAAAATTACGAGCGCGACCAAATCGAATGCTATTATTCATTCAATGAAGTTTTGGGATGAACATGCTAGGAGAATTCTTGCACAAAGCTCACCAGCATTAGAGCTAGAATCTATTTATATTGACGCTTTAGTAGCCTATTTCGTGGAACGACCGCAAGATTTTCAGGTTGTAGTTGCTTCAAATTTATTCGGAGACATCTTATCAGATTTAGGGTCAGCCATTGTCGGTGGTCTTGGGTTATCACCGTCAGCTAATTTAAATCCAGAAAAGGCATTCCCGTCTATGTTTGAGCCTGTGCATGGGTCAGCACCAAATATTGCAGGAAAGGGCATAGCAAATCCAATCGCACAAATTTGGTCACTTGCTTTGTTACTTGGACATATTGGGAGACCGGATATAGAACAGTTAATTGTGAGTGCGATTGAGACGGTGCTTCGAGAAGGTATCGTGAAAACCGCAGATATTGGTGGACAGGCGACAACGGCACAAATGGGTGATGCCATTTGTCAGGAGATTATTAAAATGAATTTAGCGGCAAGGGGTGTATAGCATGGCAGTAGAACAACAGGTCATTATCGTTACAGGTGCTGGCGGCGGTATGGGAAAAGCCATTATTCAGGAGCAGCTTGCAAAGGGCAATATTGCAGTAGGGCTCGATCTATCAGTAGCTTCTCTTAGCGATTTAGCGCAGGATGCCTTGCAATGCTTTGAAGTCAATGTCTTGCATGAGGGGCAAGTGAACGAAGTATTCAAGCAGGTTTTTAACAAGTATGGAAGGATTGACGGACTTGTCAATGCGCTTGGTATAGCGCAGGCAGCTACGCCGATTGAGCAAGTAACGATGGACGAGTGGAATCGGTTAATGGATGTCAATGTTAAAAGCTTATTTATTACAACAAAGGCAGTCGTTCCTTATATGAAAGAGCGCCAAAAGGGATCAATTGTAACAATTGCATCCATTTCTGCTGTACGTCCACGCCCAGGTTTGCAATCTTATATTGCTTCTAAAGGGGCGGCAGAGAGCTTTACACGTGGTTTGGCTATAGAGCTAGCACCGTTCCAAATACGTGTTAACACGATTCATCCAGGGCCAGCTGATACACAGATGCTCGGTCAATTTACGGCACAAGGAGCAGACATCGAGCAAACAAAGCAAAGTGTCTTTGTTCAATCGGTCCCCCTTGGACGCTTAGTAGATCCAGCAGACATTGCAGGAGCAGTAAGTTATTTACTCTCTGATGCAGCGAGTATGGTTACAGGAACGACATTACATGTAGACGGTGGTCGCGGACTATAGGAGGGATAAGCGTGAAAAAAATTCCGATGTTGATAAATGGTGAGTGGATACATGGTGGTATGGAAGCATTATTGGATGTCATGAACCCCTCTACTGGTAAAGTCATTGCCCAAATTACGAATGCTAGTAAAACCCATGTTGACGAGGCTGTACGCGCTGCACGTGTAGCGTTTGAAAGTGAAGAGTGGCGAAAAATAAAGGCCTATGAACGTGGGCAGTTACTTATTGAACTTGCACGCTTTATACGTCTTCATGCAGAGGAATGGAGTTTATTAGAATGTCGTGATGTTGGAAAGCCGTTAACACAAGCGAGAGCAGATATTGAAGCAGCAGCTCGCTATTTTGAGTTTTATGGTGGCGCTGCTGATAAAGTAATGGGGGATACGATTCCCATTGAAGACGGTATTTTAAATGCGGTAGTGTTAGAGCCTATCGGAATTACCGTACATATCGTGCCTTGGAATTATCCTATTCAAATTACGGCGAGAAGTGTAGCGGCTGCCATTGCTACTGGCAATGCAGTAATTGTCAAAAGTGCTGAGGATACGCCATTAACTACACATGCCATAACGGAATGGTTTGCGGATAAATTGCCAAGAGGTATTTTTCAGCATATTACAGGTTTAGGTCGTGATGTTGGGCCGTATGTAACAGCTCATCCTGATATCAATCATATTACGTTCACAGGCTCTGTTCCAACAGGCATTGCGGTGATGAAATCAGCTGCTGAAAATGTTGTACCTGTAACGTTAGAGCTTGGTGGGAAATCCCCAAATATTGTTTTTGCGGATGCCAACATGGAGCAAGCACTTGATGGAGTTGTACGTGCCATTATTCAGAATGCCGGACAAACATGCTCTGCAGGGGCTAGACTACTAATTGAAGAGAGTGTCAAAGAAAAATTCGTTGCACAATTAGTGCGAAAATTCCAAGCTTTAAAAGTTGGTCCGGGTGAGGCAGACGTTGATATGGGGCCACTTCTAAATGAACGACAATATACGAAGATTTCAACACTGCTGCAAAAGGCGAAGGAAGATGGCTATGTGATTACAGGTGGTGAGACACTGACGATTGCGGGCTATGAAAAAGGATATTATGTTGAACCAACAATACTTGCAGGAGTAGAAGCTAACGATGCACTTGCACAGGAGGAAATTTTCGGACCGGTGTTGACTGTATTGACGTTTGCGACGGTTGAGGAAGCAATTTCTTTAGCGAACAGTACAGATTACGGTTTAGTTGCAGGGGTTTGGTCAAAAGATTTAGACACTGCACATTATGTCGCAAGCCGTGTAAAAGCTGGACAAGTGTTTGTTAATAACTATGGAGCAGCAGGCGGAATTCAAATGCCGTTTGGTGGCTATAAAAAGAGCGGCATTGGTCGAGAAAAAGGTTTTGTCGCGTTGAGAAACTATACGCAAATGAAAAATATCGCGATACGCTATGCACCACCAAATCAAATGTGATAAACGGAGGGATGCATATGGATCAGCCAAAAGAAAATCAAGTGCTACTAGAGGTAAATCATTTAAAAATAAAATTCCATTTAAAAAATGGTAAAGAGGCAAAAGTTGTTGATGATGTAAGCTTTACGATTCGTAAAGGAGAAACGGTTGCGCTTGTAGGTGAGTCTGGAAGCGGTAAAAGTATTACATCGTTATCCATTATGCGATTATTGCCCATACCTCCAGGAGAAATTTCAGCTGGTACGATTAAATTGAATGGTAAAAATCTCTTAGACTATAAAAATAAAGAGATGAGCACTATAAGAGGCAATGAAATAAGTATGATTTTTCAAGAGCCGATGACGTCATTAGATCCTGTTTTTACAATCGGTAATCAAATGATGGAAGGAATTCGTAGACACCAAAGGATTTCAAAAAAAGAAGCGTGGGAGAAATCACTACAGCTTTTAAAAGAAGTCGGTATTGCCAATGCAGAAAAGGTTATTACTGAATATCCGCACCAATTATCAGGTGGGATGCGCCAGCGTGTCATGATTGCGATTGCAATGTCCAATAACCCTCAGCTGCTGATTGCGGATGAGCCAACAACGGCACTTGATGTAACCGTACAGGCACAAATTTTAAAGCTTATGATGAAGATGAAGGAAGAACATCATTCGGCTATTTTATTTATTACACATGATATGAGTGTTGTAGCAGAAACGGCAGATCGCGTTATGGTCATGTATGCAGGACAAATCGTAGAAGAAGCACCCGTGCGAGAGCTTTTTATGAATCCAAAGCATCCGTATACAACTGCTCTTTTAAAAACAATGCCTAATCTAGACGCAGATGTTAAAAGATTACCGTCAATCCCAGGCACTGTTCCACCAGCTTATGCGTTACCAGAGGGCTGTCACTTTGCACCACGCTGTCCATTTGCGATGGAACAATGCCATGAGGTGCAGCCTGAGGTAATCCATATTCAAGACGAGCATAAAGTGCGCTGTCATTTATTTACGGAGAAGGGGGCGCTTGATCATGACGAAGAAAGAAGTTTTGCTTGAAATTAATCATTTAAAAGCCTACTTTCCTGTAAAACGTAAGTCGATGAAGGAAGAGAAAAAAGTCATTAAAGCAGTCGATGATATTTCTCTTGAAATTTTCCGTGGCGAGACGCTTGGGATCGTAGGAGAATCTGGCTCCGGAAAATCGACGTTTGGCCGAACTATTTTGAAACTCGTTGAACCGACCGGGGGAGAAATTTTCTATAAAGGACAGCCTATTCAGCAGTTAAAGGGCAGTAAGCTCCAAACCTATCGCAATCAAATGCAAATGATTTTTCAGGATCCTTTTGCATCGCTCAATCCTCGTATGCGAATAGGTGCCATTATCGAAGAGCCGATGAAGTTGCAATTAACATTAACGAAAGAGCAGCGCAAAAAACGTGTAAAGGAGCTTTTACAGAAGGTAGGTCTACCAGAAGATGCTGTGCAAAAGTTCCCGTATGAATTTTCCGGCGGTCAAAGACAACGAATCGGTATTGCGCGGGCTCTTGCTATTCATCCAGAGTTCATTATTGCGGACGAGCCTGTATCTGCACTAGATGTTTCGGTGCAATCACAGGTTTTGAACTTAATGATGGATTTACAGGATGAATTTCATTTGACCTATTTATTTATTTCACATGATTTAAGTGTTGTGAAACATATTAGCGATCGAGTGGCTGTGTTGTATTTAGGAAGGGTAGTGGAAATTGGCGCGAAGAAAGAATTATACGCTAATCCTCTGCATCCATATACGAAGGCGTTACTATCGGCCATTCCAGTGATCAATTTTGATGAACCGAAACAAGAAATACCGTTACAGGGTGAATTGCCAAGCCCGATGAATCCTCCTGTAGGCTGTGTGTTTCATACACGTTGTCCCTATGTCATGGACAGATGTCATCAGGAACGGCCTGTGCTTCAGGAAGAAAATAACCATCAACGGGTAGCGTGCTTTTTATATAGTAAATAGATTGAAAAATCAGTCTATATGAAGTGGGGTGTGTATGATGTTTGGCAATATTACGGATGTGCCTGGAGTTAAAGTAGGGCATGCAGAAAATAGTGAAGGAATTACAGGCTGTACAGCAATTTTAGTGGAAAATGGTGCGGTGTGCGGTGTCGATGTAAGAGGCTCAGCACCGGGCACTCGAGAGACGGATGCACTTGATCCTATTAACGAAATTGATCATGTACATGGGATTTGCTTGTCCGGAGGAAGTGCATTCGGATTGGATGCTGCGACAGGAGTAATGCAATTTTTAGAGGAGCAGGGTATTGGTGTGGATGCAGGTGTTGCTACCATTCCAATTGTTCCTAGTGCTGTACTGTTCGATCTATTTATAGGTGATCCAAAGACAAGACCTACTGCTCCAATGGGCTATGAAGCGGCTATGAGTGCAGTTGTTGGTCCATTTGCAAATGGGAATACAGGAGCTGGTTATGGTGCGACTGTAGGGAAATTGGCAGGTCCTCAATTTTGTATGAAAGGGGGGCTAGGTAGTGCCTCTATAGCTGGCAAAGAGGGTGTTGTAGTTGGCGCCATAGTTGCTGTCAACGCTGTTGGGGATGTAAAAGATCCTGCTACAAGAGCAACACTAGCAGGAGCAAGGGATCCGAAAACAGGGGAATGGCTTGATTGCTGTACTTATTTAGAAGAGCATGTGCAATCGGAAGCATTATCTGGTACGAATACGACAATCGGTGTCATTGCAGTGAATGCCAAGCTAACAAAAGCAGAGGCGAAAAAAATAGCCCAGCTTACACAAAATGCTCTTGCACGGACAATTTATCCAGTACACACAATGCTGGATGGAGATACGATTTTCGTGCTTGGTACAGGAGATAAAACATATCCAGTTGACTATTTGGGCCATTTGGCTACAAGAGCTATGGAGGAAGCAATCATTGCTGGCATTAAAGCTGCTGATAAATTAGCTGAAATTGAAAGCTTTAAAAGCATTCAAATAATGAGCACATAGGGAATAGGGGGAAATGACATGAGGCTGAAGAACAATTGGTTGATGCTGTTATTGACATTGATAGTAGTTTTACTAATTAGTGCCTGTTCAAGTGATGACAAAAAAGATGCAAGTTCTGGTGGAAAGACAGTAGCAGATTTACCTCAAGAAATCGTAATACGTATAAATGATGACCCAGATTTTTTAGATCCACATAAAGCAACAGCATCTATTTCGTACCAAATGATTCTTAATATTTTTGAAGGACTAATGGCACCACAAACAGATGGAACTTTAATAGAAGGGTTAGCCGAAAGCTATGCAATATCAGAAGATGGTTTAACATATACATTCAATATTCGTCCGGGTGTGAAATTTCATAATGGTGAGGATTTAACTGTTGAGGATATTCAGTATTCATTTGATCGTTTAATGGGGAAAAACGGTGGCGAAAAGATGTCAAACAGCTTTGATAACGTTGCGTCAACGGAAGCACCAGATGCCAATACATTTGTGATCAAGCTAAAGGAGCCAAACTCCAACTTCTTATATTCATTAACAGCACGTCAATCAGCCATCTTACCAAAAAGCAATGATGGAAAGCATAATGAAAACCCAATAGGTACGGGACCATTTGCTTATGTAAAATACTCTCCGGGCACAAATTTAGAATTGAAGAAAAATGAACACTACTGGAAGAAAGGGTTACCTTACTTGAATAAAGTGACGTTTACCTTCCAATCGGATGATCAAGCAGCAATTATGAGTTTAATGGCCAATGAAGTCGATTTAACGAGTGTACCATGGCAACGTGTAAGTGAAGTAGAAGGTAACTATAACTTATCACATCAAAATAATAACTCATCATTAATCGTGACATTTAATGAAACGAAGGCACCTTTTGATAATGTAAAGGTCCGTCAAGCAATTAACTATGCGATTAGTAAGTCCGATATTATTGACTCAGTGTATGCAGGCTATGCTGTACCACTTGGTTCAAATATGAGTCCAGCGATGGGGGACTATCAAAAGAAAGGCTTAGAAGATATGTATAAGCGTGATGTGGAAAAAGCTAAAGCATTATTAGCAGAAGCAGGCTATCCTAAAGGCTTTAAAACAAAAATTACGGTATCTTCGCATAATGATATGTATTCAAATATCGCGCAAATAGTTGCGGCTAATTTAAAGGAAATTGGTATTGATGTGGAAATTGAAGTTGTAGAATGGGGTATTTGGCTAGACCGAGTTTACTTTGGTCGCGACTATCAAATGACAACGATTGATTTAACAGGTCGTGCATCTGCCTATGAAATTTTAAATGATTACATTTCAACAAATGATAGTGAAAACTTCTTCAAATTTAAAAATGATGAATACGACAAAATTATGGTAGACGTTTTAAAAGAAAGAGATCAGGCAAAACAAATTGATTATTACCATCGTGCACAGGAAATTTTAGCTGAGCAGGCAGCAGCAGTATACATCGCAGATTATCAAATTGTCTGGGGAGCTAAGAAGCAAGTTACTGGATTAAAGAACTACCCATTCTGGTTCCATGATATGTCTGAGGTTAAAATTTCTAACTAGAAAGGGATGAGTGCTTGATGATGTATATTATACGTCGATTCATCCTGTTAATAACAACCATCCTTCTAGTGTCGATAATTACATTCGGTGTTTTTCAAATTTTACCTGGTGATCCGGTTCGGACAATGTTAGGCACTGAAGCGGACCCCACACAAATTGAAAATTTGCGATCAGAGCTTGGCTTGAATCGCCCCCTTTATGAGCAATATACAGATTGGATGAAGGGATTATTAACAGGGGAATTAGGAAATTCCATTCGTTTTTCAATGCCAGTAAAAGATTTACTGTTTAATAGATTACCTGTAACGATGTCATTGGCTGGGCTCACCCTCTTAATTGTGTTACTTATTTCCTTACCATTGGGGATGTTTGCGGCGAGAAGACAAAATAAGCTCAGTGATGTGTCGTTGTCGACAGTGACGCAAGTTGGCATGGCCATTCCTTCTTTCTGGCTTGGCATGATACTCATTTTATATATTGGTATGCAGTTCAGCTTCTTTAAAATAAGTGGGTATATTCCGTGGACGCAAAGTGTAGCAGGAGCGTTAAGTACGCTCGTTCTCCCAGCGTTAACAATTGCGATTCCACAAATTGCTGTCAATTTCCGCTATGTTCGTACGGCTATTTTAGAGCAAGTTCAGCTCGATTATGTGCGTACGGTTCGCAGTAAAGGGATGTCTGAGCAAAATGTTATGTATAAGCATGTCTTAAAAAATTCGATGATTCCCATATTAACAGTATTTGGATTGATCATGGCAGAAGTTGTTGCTGGAACGATTATTGTGGAGCAAGTATTTTCACTCCCAGGTGTTGGTCAACTCCTCATCACGGCTATTAGTAATCGTGATTTTCCATTAGTACAGGGAATCGTAATGTATATTACTGTTGCGGTGGTTATGATCAATTTTATGGTCGATATTTTATATTCCGCGTTAGATCCTAGAATCCGATTACGATGAAAGGTGGATACGATGAAAAATATACAAAGGTACATGAAAAATATCAATTTAATCATTGGTCTACTAGTCATTGTCGGTTTTCTAATCGTAATGATTATCAGCTTTTTTTATACACCACATGATGTGAACTCGATGAATATACCTCAAAAATTACGTAGCCCAAGTAGTGATTATCTTTTTGGTACGGATGAATTTGGTCGTGATATTTTTAGCCGTATAATGAAAGGAACACAAACGGCCTTTACAGTCGGTCTACTGACGGTATTTATCGGAACAATTTTTGGTATTTTAATTGGGGGTATAGCAGGGTATGTAGGAGGCTGGATCGATGAAATTTTTATGCGCATGATGGATGCATTAATGGCCTTTCCAGGAATTATATTAGCTTTAATGCTCGTTGCGGTATTTGGTCCAGGGATTGTTAATACGGCTATTGCATTAGGCATTATTGCCATACCGGCCATCGCAAGAATTACGCGAAGTGGATTCGTCCAACATCGTGACACTGAATATGTCTTAGCAGCAAAATTAATCGGCGTAAAACCTTTTAACATTATGTTTCGCCATATTTTACCTAATATTTCTTCTCAAATTATCGTCGCAGCAACTGTAACCTTTGCCACTGCGATGCTTGCGGAGGCAGCACTGAGTTATTTAGGGCTTGGCGTGCAGCCACCAAACCCTAGTTGGGGACGAATGTTAAAAGATTCACAAGCTTATTTAGTTGGAGCCCCTTGGTACACTTATGCGCCAGGTGGAGCCATTACAGTACTTGTATTAGGCTTGTATATGCTTAGCAATGCGTTACGCGATTTTATGGATCCACGTTCAAAAGCGTAACATATCAGGTGCTGTTTTTTTCAATAATTCATAGGCCTTCACCGCTATTTCTATATTGAGACGGTGAGGGGCCTGTAAAAAATCAGCTCCTAAAATATTTTCTAGTCGTTCAATTCGTTTATAGAGTGTTTGACGGACAATAAATAATTGTTCAGCTGTATCATTTTTGGCACCATTGCATGCTAAATAAACACAGAGCGTTTGATAAAGGTCATTACCATTCTTTTGATCAATCAACAGTATTTCTTGTAAATAATCTTTAACGTATTGCAAAAGGGCAGCATGGTCCTGATGTAATAACAATCTGTAAACACCTAAATCCTTGTAATAAATAGAAGAAGCAAGTTCATTGTGTTGCATTTGAATGGTTGTTTTTGCCTCTTTATAGCCTTGCTGAACGCTGTTAACGGATTGATAAACATTACTAATGCCAAAGGTAAGGGTTATTTGCTCGAAAAGCTGCGGTGTTTTTCGGGCAATAATCTGCTGTATTGCTTGATTAAAAGAGTCACGATTTTCTTCCATATCATCTGCTGCAATATAAAATGCAAGGAGTATTATTTCCTGTTGTCGAACCGAAACGGTAGGGAAGAAGCCAAGTTTTTTTAAGATGGAACGAACAAACATGACATTTTGAAGCTGTATTTCTTGCCAGTCTTCCTCTGTAAAGGTAGCGGCATAATCAAGAATAGTAAACACGACTACACGATAAAATAAGTTGCGACTTTCCATTGGCAAATAGCTCTGATGATACTGAAGATCAATGGGCTGACCTTGTATTAAGGCGAGGATAAATTCATCCTCACGACTTTGTTGGCGTTCCTGTAACATTCGATTGCGCATTAATATTTGGGCAATAGACATCGTTGCACGTTCAAGGTTTAACAATGTATAATCACTTGGCTTCGGCAGTGTAGAACGCATACATAAATAGCCCCATACTTGTCCAAGTCCGTTGACTGGAATGATGACGAAATGATCTTTGTCAATGGATAGAAGTTGTAGGGTTTCTTGTAATTCTAGTTGTTGACAGTGATCCTTCATAAGTTGTAAATACTTTTTGGCTTCTATTGGATAATAAAAGCTTTTTGTATCTTCGGAGACAAATAAAAATAATGCATCGGTATCTTGATGAAGCACCTGTAAAATTTTTAAAATTCCATTTGGCATTAGCGACAATTCCATAAACGTCTTTGATATCGTATCAAGCTGTGTTAATGCTTGCTGATGCTGATTAATAATGTAAGTATGTAGATCCTGCGTAATATCGATAAATCTTACAACCTCTTCAAAAATGATGATAGGAAAATCATGAGCATTAGCCATTGCAACCAGTTCTGCAGGGACATAATTAAAATAATCACCAATCTCAATACAAAGAGCTGCAGCACCGTTACGAATAAGGTTTTGAAAGTAAGCAATTTGTGTTTCACGCTCTAACTGTAAACCTACACCGGTTGTTAATATGAGCTCACCGCCATTTATTAACGTATCAAAATCTTTTATTTCTAAAATATGTGTCCATAGTACTTGTCGATTTAGGCCTTGTTGTCCTGCGATTAGCTTGGCGGATTCAAAATGCTTTCGCTCTAATACATCACGTACAAGTAGAGGATGTTTCGACATTAATAAGCACCTACCCTTCGAATGTACAATAATTATGTTTGATTAATCAGAAAATTTCAATGTTAAATAGAATAATAGAGTAAAGTCGGTGAATAAGGGTTCCCGGGGATAGAGACGGACGGATGTATGTGTGGAGTGGAGAGATAAAAAGGTATTTTTCGCAAAGGAAGGCGATTCCAAATGCTCAGAAGCGCAAGGAATCGCCTTTAATAATTTCGTTTATGCCCTTTTTTTACGTATTCCCAATCAGTTTCGATGTTTTGACGAATACGAATTAAAAAGTCTTGAACACTGTCCATTTCTTCAGGAGAAAAACCATCTAATGCTCTAGTATTCGAATAGTCTCCTTCTCGCTTTAAAAACGGATAAATCTTTAAACTTTTTACTGTTGGGAAAAGCTGTTTGTTTTTCTTGTTACCAACTTCAGTACGCTTTTCTACAAAGCCTTTTGTTTCTAACTTTTGAATCGCTCGGGAGGCAGTTGTGCGATCTACCTTCAATAGTTCCGCAACCTTTTCCTGAATAATACCAGGGTTTTCACAGATGCGGGTGACATACAAATATTGTCCCTTTGTTAAATCGAGTTCTTTAAACTCAATATTACTAATGGAATCAAGTGCCCGCGCAATCGCACCAATATCTCGTAAAATTTCCTTCATTGATTGCCTCCGAAAAATATTGTATTTGCAATAAAAAATACTCTATACTATATATTATCATCCATGCAAGGAAATTTCACTTCATATCTACAGGTGATTTTCTTTTCCAAGCAGCGGAGATTACGCTTCTAAACCATCAAAAAACGAGGAGGAATATAAAAATGAACACAAAAAAAATTACAGATGAAAAAGATTTACAAACAGCATTTGCGATTCGTCAAAAAGTTTTTATTGATGAGCAAAAGGTGCCAGAGGAAGAAGAATTTGATGAATTCGACACGCTAGATGCAGCATGTGATCATATTCTTGTGTACTATAACGAACAACCTGTGGGCACTGGCAGACTGCGAGTTGTTGATGGCTACGGCAAACTAGAGCGTATATGTATATTAGTAGAATTCCGCAAATTTGGTCTAGGTAAAGTGATTATCCAAAGTTTAGAGGAAATAGCATTTGAAAAAGGTTTAACAAAATCTAAATTAAACGCGCAATCCTATGCAGAGGGCTTTTATGAAAAATTAGGCTATAAGCGTGAAGGTGAAGAATTTATGGATTGTGACATCCCACATATTTTAATGAAAAAACAATTTAATAGAGTGTAGTGGTATTTATTTTTCATTTAACAAAATAGCAAACTAGGTTTAATTTAGTTTGCTATTTTGTTTTAGTGCAATAGCTCTTTTATTTTTTCCCAGAATGGCTTAATTTTTTCTTTATTCGGCACATTTTCAAATATCCAATCTGATTCGTTTTCGAATGCGTTCACTAATTTCTTTACTGCCATCTCATGTGTTACAAGGCTCATACAATTCATGATATCGACTACCCCATCTAATGGGTCAGTAGGTAACGAATTATACAACGCTTTAAGTCCAAGTAAAGCCCGCTCAGGACAATATTTATGCAGTAGAACTTTTGCGAAGTGTTCTAAACTATTCCGTAGTAAATGAACACTCCAAATCTCATTTCCACGTTTAGCACTCCAATAATATTGATACAAATACCAAAGCGTATCATCTACAGCATCTTGAAATTCGAGTGAAGTTAATGACAAAGTAGTAATTTTTTGTTTAGCTGTGAGAATTTCATTTGGATCAAATAATATTTTAATCGCATCGTGATCACTTATTTCAGAGGGAGTTACTGTAAATAAATCGATATGAATCAAATCGTCATATACGACTAGTAGCTGAGGGGCAATAATATAAATGTCATCAACAAATAATGTATCCTTATAAGTTTCAATATGCTTCTTGCGATTGGGTAAAAACGCTTCAATATTTTCTTCCTTCACAACGCAATACATATCGATATCTGAAAATTCATCATGCTCCTCTCTAGCCATGGATCCTCTTAAAAATACAGCTTCAATATAGTGATCATCTTTTAAACTTTCAAGTAAAACCTCAACAATATGATCCAAATTCAAGTGTATCCTCTCCTTTTATTAAAACAGGCTACCCAAAGTATGTTTTGAGTAGCCTTATTTTCCTAGACTTCCTTTACAACAGTGTCTGAGAAGTTATCGTGAGGAAGAAGTTGTCCATTTTGTTGTTCATATGCAGTTGGATTTTTCAAGTAATCGAATGGGCTAATTGAGTCACGGTAAGCCATTCGTTTCAAAAGTTGAGAGGAAGTCAGCTTAGTCCCATGTTCATTTTCAAGAACTAGACCCATTTTTTTGTAGCCAACTGTTTGGCCCTTTTTACGTAATTGTGCAAATTCAAGTGACCACAAAACGACTGTTGGTGTGACAATGGCATGAATGGCCTCGTTTTTTACTTTTTTTCGCAGGACATATTCAATCCCAGTTGTGACAGCCGTTGAAATTGCCAAATCAATTAGAAATGCTTTTGTTCGTTTTTTAGTAATAGATTTCATCGAAGTACCTCCTCATAAGTTCCGAAATTTTTAAAGGAATATATTATTTTTAAATGGTAATTCTTGTTTAGTAAGGTAAGAGGCAATGGCCCCATGTTTTTCTGTCGAAGCTCCTGCATAGCTATTCGCGAATGTAAGGAGGGAGGTAGCATGCTGCTGACAAAAGTCGATTAGATTAATCGCTGTAATCTGTTTGCTAAGGAGAATAGCTAACAATGCGCCAATAAAGGCATCACCCGCTCCAGTTGTATCAATCGCATGGACTTTATCAGCTGGTACTTTAACATGAAACTTTTTAGTATAAAGACTTGCACCTTCTGCTCCACGAGTAATTGTGATCACTTGTACTTTCCCTTGAAATAATGATTGGACCGCTGTTTCCTCCTCCTCAATCGCTGTTAAAAATAAAAGTTCTTCCTCGGACAATTTAATGATATGGGCCTTTGGTAAAAATTCTAAAATGGTTTGACGGCATGCCTTCGCATCATTCCATAGTGGCAAGCGAACATTTGGATCAAAAGAAACAAGACTACCTGCCTGATGAGCCTGTTCAATCAAGGCCACATGTGCATGTTTCATCGGGCTTTCTACTAAATTAACTGAACAAAAATGAAGAATATCTTTATCTGTTAATAGACTAGTTGGGAGTTGCTTTTTGTTGTATAGCAAATCTGCAGCGTGGCGGCGATAAAATAAGAAATCACGTGCTCCATCACTTGTCAGTGAAACAAAGGCTAGACTTGTTTCACCCTCAACAGTTTGAACAATATAGTTCGTATCGACATCGGCCTTTTTTAATGTTTCTACTAGAAAATCTCCAAAAGCATCCTGACCTACCTGTGTAATGAGGGCTGCTTGTTGCTCAAGCTTAGCACAAACAGCGGCAACATTGGCAGGGGCCCCACCAGCATTTTTAGTAAATTGCTCAACTGTAGCAAGGGAGGCATTTTGTTCAGTAGGTGTAAAATCAATTAATAATTCACCGATTGCATAAAGTTTACTCACGGAAAATCCTCCTTTATATCAATTTCGCCTTAGCGTAATTGTAGCTGACGCTTTGCTTTCGCTACAGAAAAATTGCCACAGGCGTGGGCTTTCCGTCGCTCTGTTTGACCTTTCCGTCACTAAGCGCTTTGTATCCGTCGTTCTGCCAGTCCATTCCGTCGCCTTCATGTGTATCCGTTGTTCTGCCCGACCTTCCATCACCTTGCCCTTGGCGTTTTAGCCTGAGTTCCTCTATTTCAGTATGTGTTTGGATATTCACTGAAAAGGAAGCACACCCGCATTCATCTCTTCACCTTTAAAGGTGGGAGTCTTGACGCTTTGCTTTCGCTACAAAAAACATCTGTAGCTGACGCTTCGCTTTCGCTACAAAAAACATCCGCTGTATGAAGATAAATAAGAACTACGCCTGAGACATACGCTTTTTCTTTGGTACGTAAATAGTATAGAAAATACCACCAAAAATTAATGCAATACCAACTGTTTGCATGAAGCTCGGCATAAAATCAAGCAACAGCATATCAAGAAATATAGCCACAACTGGGTCAACAAATACTAATACTGAAACTAGAATGGTAGAGAGACTACGAATACTATCAAAAAATAAATAGTAAACAAACCCTGTATGAATAAAGCCTGTACCTAATATATATAGCCAGTTTGTTGTCGTTAAGCTTTCAAATAACGAAAAATTAACAAATGGGAATAGTATGATAATTCCGACCGTTGTTTGAATATATGTTAATGCGTAGGAGCTAAGCTTTGTGATCGTTTTACTTGTTAGCATCGTAAATGCGTAAAACAATGCAGACAGTAATGCCCAAATAAAGCCTGATTTCATAAATTCAGAGAGGGACATAAAATTATTTAAACCAATAATGAACATACTGCCGATAAAACAAGTGAGTGTTGCTAGTAAAGCTTGAATAGTCATCTTTTCTTTTAAAAACAATGTGCCAAAAATTAAAACGAATATTGGTGCTAAATTATAGATAGAAATGGCAATGGAAATCGACATTTCTTCAAAGGCTTTAAATAAAAATACCCAGTTTAAGACAATAAAGACACCGCATAGAAGTGTACGTAATATTTCTTTTTTATCCCATTTCTCCGTCTTATGACCACCAGTGATAAGCCACATTCCTCCAAGGAAGAGAGTAGCACAAATACATCTAACAAAAACTAGCTCGATTGCAGGTACGCCCGTATGAACGGTGAAAAATCCAATAGAGCCGAACAGAGCCATAGAAACAGTTAGTTTGATAATCGCTGATATGTTCATATAAAACCTTCTTTCTTAAATTTTATTATAATTTTTGACGCATGTGAAAGTAGGGGAGACTTAACGTTATTTCGCCCCCCCATTATCAAAGTTCTTCACTCACATAGTGGTCAGAACTGCCCAGCTAAGAGTAAAATTCGCCACGTCCCTTTACAAATCTTTCAAATCCCTAGACTTCAAAAAATAAGCAAAGAAAGCCGACAGCGTATGTCAACTGTCGGCTTTTCCTAGTTCTACAATTATTCTCGGATTTGGCCGTTACCGTGAATGTAATACTTTGTAGATGTTAACGCAGGTAAACCCATTGGTCCGCGAGCGTGTAATTTTTGCGTACTAATGCCGATTTCTGCACCGTAGCCAAATTCAAAGCCGTCTGTGAAGCGAGTGGAGGCATTATGATAAACAGCAGCAGCATCCACGCTATGTAAGAAAGTATCTGCTGCTAACTGATCCTCTGTCATAATAGCTTCAGAGTGGTTCGTGCCGTATTTATTAATGTGTTCGATTGCTTCATAAACGTTTTCCACAATTTTGACACTGATCTTTAAATCTAAATATTCAGTTGCATAGTCTTCTACAGTTGCTAGTTGCGCGAAATCAAGAGCTTGACAAATGGTTTCATCACCGATAATTGTCACACCTGTTCGATGCATAGCACTTAGTAGCTGTTTGCCATGTTCATTGAACCAATCAGGATGAATAAGTAAGCTTTCTGCTGCATTACAAACCGAAGGACGCTGTGTTTTTGCATTGATACAAATCTTTTCTGTTTTTATGTAATCGGCCGTTTGGTCTACATAAATATGACAGTTGCCAGCACCTGTTTCTAATACTGGTACAGTGGCTTCATTTACTACTAAGTCAATAAGTGCCTTTCCACCACGAGGAATTAAAACATCTAAGTATTCTTTTAAATGGAATAATTCTTTGACAGTTTCTCGATTTGTATCCTCGATTAATTGTACTGCGTCCGCAGGGATAGCCGTTTTTCTAAGTGCACGATGAATACTTGCCACTAGCGCTACATTAGAAAATTTTGCAGAAGAGCTGCCACGTAAAATGACTGCATTGCCTGTTTTCAATGATAAAGTTGCCGCATCCACTGTTACATTCGGTCGTGCCTCGTAAATCATCCCGATAACGCCAATTGGCACTAGACGCTTTTCAATTAGTAAGCCATTATCTTTTTCTATTCGTTCTAAGAGACTGCCTACTGGATCATTTAATTCAACTAGTAAATGAATAGCATTTGACATTGCCTGCACTCGTTCTTTGTTTAGCATGATGCGATCGAGGGTAGAAGCGGGCATTCCTTGTTTCTCGCCATTTGCTAAATCCTTTGCATTTTCAGCAATGATAGTATCTTGGTCGATTAGTAATTGCTCAGCAATTTTTGTGAGAGCCTCATTTTTCTCGCAAGTTGTTTTAATATTTAAAATATAGCTTGCGGCCTTAGCCAGCTTTCCTTTTTGTTGAACTTCACTCGTCATGTGAATTCCTCCTTAATTTGTTTGGATTTTAAGCCATTTATCTCGATGAATGACCTCAATGGGATAGTTCGCTAACTCATCTGTACGTTTTCCCATCGCATGTGCTAACTCTAGGGAAGAATATAAGACCTCACCACGGCCAAGCAGTCCCTTGTCACTATAAACCTCGACAACGTCACCATTTGCGAAGTCGCCTTCGACCCGATATACACCAGCAGGCAACAAGCTTTTCCCATTTGCCAATAATGCATGTTCAGCACCGCTATCTATAAAAATTTTACCAGATACTTCCGTGAGTGCAATCCACTGTTTATTATTCGTTAAAACAGCAAGTGCGTCATGCTCAACATACGTACCATCACCATGTCCTTCTACTATATCGACAAGCTTATTAGCACCGTGACCGGTTCCAATAAACACTTTGACACCTGCATTTAAAGCTGATCGAGCTGCCAGTAATTTGGATTCCATACCACCTGTACCGACCTTTGACCCTGAACCATCTGCAAAGCCAAGCATCTCATCAGAAACCTCTGTTAAACGATCAATACGTTGGGCATCGGGGTTTTTAATTGGATTGGCATTATACAAGCCATTGATGTCTGTTAAGATAATGAGTTGATCAGCATGTACAAGACCACTTACAAGTGCCGATAACATGTCGTTATCGCCAAAGGTTAATTCGCTGACAGATACCGTATCGTTTTCGTTAATGATAGGTAGAATGGAGCGCTCTAATAATTCCTCAAATGTGGCACAGGCATTTTTATAGCGCTCTTTTTTTGAAAAATCAGTGCGTGTCAGTAAAATTTGAGCAGGCACAATATCATAAATACTAAATAAAGCATTGTAGGTTTGAATCAGTAAACTTTGCCCAACTGCCGCTGCAGCCTGTTTACCTTTTACTGTAACGGGACGAGAAGGGTACCCTAGCTGTTTAAAGCCTGCTGCAACTGCACCTGACGAAACAAGCAAGACTTCATGACCGTATTTTTTTAATTCAGCTATCGCTTGAACATGGTCCATTAAACGTATTTTATCAATTTCACCTTTTGCATTTGTTAAGGAGCTACTCCCAATTTTGACGACGATTCTTTTTCTTTCCATAGCAATACCTCCAATTCGTCATTCACTTCTATAATCAATTATGCCTCGGCATAATTGCGTCCGGAATCGACTTTGTGCTTAGGCCTGCGTGAGGGCCGACACGATGTCGGTCATTTCGGTAATGCCACAGGACGTGGCGTTTTTACCGATGCAGGTCAATTAGCCGTTATCGCATGGATGCGATGATTTTAGGCTAACATCCTTTATTAACTCCTTTTCGATTCCGTGACATCCGCCGGAGGCTTTAGGCCAACAGATGTTTTTTGTGCGAAAGCGTAGTGCTAACGCAGCGGCAGCAACATGAAGTTAAAAATAAAAAAACCTTTTCATCCTAATAAATTAGGACGAAAAGGTTTGCTTTCCGTGGTACCACCTAGATTGAACATCATTGACATTCCACTTTGCTCATAACGCTTGAGACTGCGCCTAGTTTAGCTAGGACGATTTACGAAGTAGGTTCTTTAGTCTTTCTTGTACAATGCCTTACAGCCGATGGGCATCGCTCTCTGATCAAGCAGTTTCTAGGTACTAATCTTCGCTCGTTTTAATTGTATAATTCAATATCTTTTTTGAATGGACCCTTATCAATTATTTTGGTTGGTGTCCGATTTCTATAAAGGATGCACTACTTTAGCATGTCTGTCAAGCTGATTAGGAATGTTAATAAAAATTTTTGAATAAATAAGCAGTTAATACTGAACGATCGGGGATAAAGTGTAGGGGCAACATAACCATGTTTACTTGAACCACCAGATTGCGATAAATAGTGGGAGCATCGCTATAACAATTACGAAAAAACTCCATACTATTTGTTTTCCTGAAGACATATTTTTCGGTTTTATACTCATTTTTTCATATAGTTCGTTGATGGCACGTTGTTCTTTTGCATAAAGCATTGTTTGAAATTCATCGTAATCTTGAATATAACTTGAGGGAGGGCGAGGGCTAAAGCGCAAACTTCGAATATCGTCTGTAATCTCTTTTTCACCCATCCAATAAGTAATAACTGGCGCTAACCCTGAATTTTGCGTAGCTTGTACCCCGATATCATGTGTTTTCATTTTATAATAGACATTTCCTTGCTCGTCTTCATATTGCTTTACAATATCACTTATTGCCATCAACAAGCACCTCTTTCTCCAAAACATACGACTTTTACGTTATGATAATATTCATTATAATGGATTAAAGCAGAAAAGTATTGCCGAAACGAGCAGAATGGGCTAGATGTTTTTGTAAAAATTTAGAAAAGATGTATCGAAATGTAGTATAATAAAAAAATCCATTTTATAGTTGTTCTTTTCTAAAAGTAATTTTTCATTACTAAAAGCAGGGTTAGTCGGAATGGAAATTAACCCCACTTATGATGAGTATTTTTATAAAAGTAATAGAAAGAAGGGATAATATTGGCATTTTCAACCTTAATGGCGTTTTTAGGAGCGGCAATTATTTTAACACTAATGCCAGGTCCAGATAATTTATTTGTTCTTGCACAAAGCATCACACAGGATAAAAAGGCCGGTATAGCAACATCACTTGGCTTATGTACAGGTTTGCTCGTCCATATAGGTGCGGCGGTTCTCGGTATCTCTGCTATTATTTATCAATCAACAGTTACTTTCTCTATTGTTAAGTTTGCAGGAGCGGCGTATTTATTGTACTTAGCATGGCAATCGTTTCGTGCGAAAGGCGATCCATTCACACTGGAACAGCAAAATGAACAAGCCTATGTGACGTTATATCGAAAAGGTATTTTAATGAATATTTTAAATCCAAAAGTTTCTTTATTTTTCTTAGCACTATTGCCACAGTTTGTAAATCCTTCTAATGGCCATGTAGGTTTACAGATGTTAATTTTGGGTATTGTATTTTTAGTACAAGCGCTTATACTATTTTCTTTATTTAGTATTTTTGCCGGTAAAGTAAGAAAAGTAATTATTGGGAAGCCTGCAATTGCTAAACGATTAAATATGATCCAAGGCGTACTTTTCACTTTTATTGGCATACAAATAGCGCTAAGTAAACAGTAAAATGGGGGATTTTCATGGCAATTTTACATATAACGTTTAGCTTATCTACACAGGGTTCAATTAAACATGCAATACGACAACATCATTTACAACGAGATGAGTCAGTGCTTAGTGTCAATGAGATTTTCTCGATTGGTCCGCTATGCAGCTCAGAAGAACGAAAAAGCTGGTTAAGAGCCAACATCTTTAGGGACAGTGAAGAACGTGAATTGAACGAGGATCTTCATAAAGAATGGAAGAAAAAAATTGCATGTTTACCGTGCGATGTTGATGTCTGGGTATGGTACAGTCAAAGTACTCATGAAGAGATTGGGTTACGTTATGTCATGAGCGAGTTGATCAATAAATGTAGTATGGTATATGGGATTGATGCGACAGATGGCTTGAAACGTGTACAGCCAAACATGATGATTCGTCAAACAGGTGAGCTTTCACCAGACTTGCTTATGAAGCTACGTTCTGAGGCAAAGCGTTTTTCTATTGATGAGTGTCAGCAACTTGCTAAGGAATGGGACGAGCTAAAACAAAACCCTAGTACATTGCGAGTTTGGCAAGATGGAATTGTCCATGTAGCGGAGGATGCATTGGATCCTATCATTATAGAATGTGCCGAAAAAGTACATGCAGAACTAAATGAGGAATGGCTTAAACCGATGCGTATTATCGGTGAAACAATTGGTTCAATTGATGAATATTTAGGTGAAGAGTTTGTGGAAAAACGCCTATTGACCCTTGCAAAGCAGGGACTTTTTGAGATTGATGGAAATACAACAGATATGTATTCGTATCAATTAAAATATGTAGGGAAAAAATAATAAAACAGCTTCCGGTAACCACCTTTCGTTTGGAGAAGGTGGTTTTTTGTTGTTCACGAAAATTGCCTTTACGTGAAAGCTTAAAAATTTATTTTCGTGAAAAGTCATTTAAAGGAATATCTGCTATACTAATTTTTCCGCAATTGAACATATAAAGAAAAGCGAGTAACAAATGTTACTCACTTTTATGCTTTAGCTCATTTTAGGAATGATAGAGCTAGCAATTACTATTTTTCGTAAAAATCGAATACAAATTGCTGAAATTGCCGTGCTGACGGTGGAAGATATCGATTTTCAATCCAAGCCATACCTATGATCCGTTCACAAACCATATCCTCCACACGAATTTTCGCCAATTTATTTGGATTCAAGTCTTCGTCTACAGGCAGTAACGACACGCCGAGGCCAGCACCTACAAAACCAGCTACTGTTGATACCTCATCACCTTCAAAAGTAATCTTCGGTTTGATACCT
Organism: Lysinibacillus sp. NPDC056232; assembly: GCF_042267565.1. Taxonomy (NCBI): domain Bacteria; kingdom Bacillati; phylum Bacillota; class Bacilli; order Caryophanales; family Bacillaceae; genus Lysinibacillus; species Lysinibacillus sp. NPDC056232. The sequence continues at coordinate 75,725 of NZ_JBHJTF010000005.1, forward strand.
GCAGCATTTAATAATCTATCAGCTGTACGGCGCAATGCGTAACCCTTTTTCATTAGAACAAAATTCTCATGTTCAAGTTCCTTCATTTTGATACTTTTACGTTTGGCGAAGGGATGATCGATTGGTACCATAATATAAAGCTCATCACGCCACAGCTCCTTCCAACAAACAGGTGGCTCCGTGTCAATCGCTGCGAGTAAGCAAAGATCTAACTCTCCTGCAAGTAATTGCTTCAATTGGGAGTGTGAGTAATTTTGTGTAAAGTGAAAGCGTATATGCGGATGGTTCTGACGGAAGGCGCGAATCAAATCAGGAACGATGCTAGTCCCTAGAGTATGTAAAAAGCCGAGTGATACATCTCCTAGCTCTGGGTTATTAAGCTCCTGTAATTCTATAACTGCTTTTTCGTATTCCTTACGCATACGTAGGACACGATACAAAAAAAGCTCGCCATATCGGTTGAGCATAATCGAGCGTCCTTGTCGGTCGAATAAAGGTACTCCTAACTCCTCTTCAAGCTTTGAAATAGAACGACTTAATGCTGGTTGAGAAATCGCTAATGTTTCAGCAGCACGAGTCATATGCTCAAGCTTTGCTACTGCTACAAAATATTCTAATTGCTGCCATTCCATTTTTTCACCTCAATTCCCGTTATTTTTAAGTTAACTGCATTATAACGGTAAAAGAGTAGGAAGTATAGGCACATCAAGTGAAACTTTAGTCAGTAAGGTTTCCCTCACTGACTATTAGTCTTCACCAATCGGGCACTTTACGGGCAGTTCATCTCTTTGCTTTCAGGTGGTAGTTTTGTACTTGTCTCTTCGTTTTTGGTAGGGATCATTTACTGCAGTTAAAGCGGGATGAAAATTTTTTTGAAAAACGGAGCACGTAAAATGAAGATTGGAAAATGAAAGTAGTAGAAAGTGTGATATAACAGCCATTAACCTTACATCGTTAATGCACAAAAGACATTAATATGATAAAAACTATAAATTGTACATTATGAATAAAGGGTGTTAAGATAGACACATAAATTACACAATTACAAGTTTCCGTGAAGGGGATATTATAAAATGAATTTATCAAAGCCACAACCTCTAACAATTGAGGGAGGCAAAAAAGCCGTACTATTACTGCATGGATTCACAGGTAGCACAAAAGATGTAAAAAAGCTAGGTGAATTTTTATCAAAACGTGGTTATACAGTTCATGCACCGATTTATAGTGGGCATGGTGTAGAACCAGAAGCATTACTTGAAACAAGACCAGAAGACTGGTGGAACGATGTTGTGGAAGGTTATAACTTCCTAAAAAGTAATGGTCATGAAGAAATCGCGGTAGTAGGAATTTCACTTGGCGGCGTATTTTCGTTAAAAGTAGCAGAGACGTTTCCTGTGAAAGCATGTGTTGCCATGTGTGCACCAATCACACGCGATAACTCAAAAGGCTTATTTACACGTTTATATCATTACGCTCGTTTATATAAACATTTTGAAAATAAATCAAAAGATCAAATTATTTCAGAATTACATGAATTACGTATTACACCTAAGGATTCATTAGATGGTGTGACACGTTTAACAACAGAAACACGCGATGACTTATCTACAATCAAAGCACCTACATTAGTATTACAAGGTTCATTAGATGATGAGCTTTATCAAGAAAGTGCGCCATTCATTATAAATACTGTGGAAACTGATGATAAAGAGATTATTTGGTATGAAAATTCTGGCCATATTATTACATTAGATAAAGAGCGCGATAAAGTGTATGAGGACGTATTTAAGTTTTTAGATCATGTAGAGTGGTCTGTCGCAAACTAAGGAGCTGTCAACAGACAGCTCTTTTAGTTTTGTCTACTTAAAGCTAAGAACTGTACAATTAACGATTATAAAAGAAAAAACTATTGTTTTTAAAATAAATGCCTGATACCATAGTGGAATTGCAGCAAGGAAATCTCTTCGATTTAAATTATTTGCAATAGATCAATTTCGCCTTGGCGTAATTGTAGCTGTCGCTTTGCTTTCGCTACACAAAACATATGTTGCTGTCGCTTCGCTTTCGCACAGATAAACAATGCGTCCGGATTTTGAATTGTGCCTAGGCCTGCACGATGCAGGTCAGTTAGCCGTTTTCGCAGGATGCGAATGTTTTAGGCTAACATCCTTGTATTCATTCCTTTCAAAATCCGTGACATCCGCCAGAGGCTTTAACTTCTTTCAGCGGATGTTTGGACACCCGCTGAAAAGAGGGAGACGACGTTTCACTTTCGCAATAAAAGCATTTGCTGAAAGAAGTTAAATACATCTAAGGAGTTCATCAAAATGCAACAGAAAATACCTTTTTCAACATATGCAGTCATCGGTACGATGCTTTTCGGACTGTATTTTGGAGCGGGGAATCTTATTTTTCCAATTCAGCTTGGACAATTAGCAGGGACCAACTTTTGGTTTGGCCTAATTGGATTTTTAGTAACAGCTATCGGTTTACCGTTTCTAGGTATTTTAGCTATTGGTTTATCAGGTAGTAACGGTTTGCGTGACTTAGCGAGCCGCGTTCACCCATTATTCGGTGTCATCTTTTCATTAGCTCTTTATTTAACGATCGGTCCTTTTTTTGCGATTCCACGTACAGCGACAGTTCCGTTTGTTGTTGGCTTTGAACCTTATATACAAGCAGAGCATACAACACTTCTACTTGCTTTATTTAGCTTTGTATTTTTTGCCATCGTTTATTATTTCTCATTGAATCCAGCGAAAATTATGGATTATATCGGAAAATATTTAACACCAGCATTTCTGATTGTGTTATTTATTTTAATTATTATTAGTATTGTAAAACCGATGGGGCATTTCCAACCGCCAATGGGAGATTATATTGATTCAGCATTTATGACAGGCTTTAAAGAAGGCTATAACACAATGGATGCATTAGCTTCACTAGCCTTTGGTATTGTTGTCATTAATGCAATTAAAAGCGCAGGAATAACAGACAGAAAAGAAATTGCTAAGGCAACGTGGAAATCTGGTATTTTTGCCATGGCATTAATGATGTTAATATACGGTTTAATCACGTATATGGGGGCTTCAAGTATTGGAGCTGTTGGTACATTTGACAACGGTGGTTTAATATTTGCCGCAGTGGCAGATCACTATTTTGGATCATACGGGGCTATTTTATTGGCAGTTATTATTGTCCTTGCTTGTTTAAAGACAAGTATTGGCTTAATCACTTCTTGTAGTGAATTTTTCAATGAAGTATTTCCGAAAATTAGCTATAAATGGTTTGTATTGATCTTGTGCGTTATGTCATTTACAATTGCCAACTTCGGATTAACGAACATTATTAAATTTGCCATTCCAGTGCTGATGTTCCTATATCCGATAGCAATTGTCTTAATTGTACTTGCATTATGCTCATCACTATTTAAAAATAAGCAAACGGTATATGCGGTTGCTATGATTTTTACAATTTTTATTAGTGTTATTGATGGCTATAAAGCATTAGTAGTTAGCATTCCTACGGCGAAGCTAAGTATTTTTGATGCGATTGAGAAAGCTTATTCGAATATTTTACCTTTTTACGACATAGGCTTAGGATGGATATTACCAGCGTTAATTGGGGCATTAATAGGATACTTATTCCCAGCAAGAAGAGCGTAATAGTTTTAAATACCACAATCTATGGGTTGTGGTATTTTGTTTTTGAGAGTTATTTACAAACTGACATAAAAACATGTAACAGAAAGACTGTACATGAAATCTAACGCTATAGCAGTACTGATCGTAGCTGTCCTCTCTTTTGTTTTTTCAGGAAGGTTGACCGAGACTGTATTCAATTTCGCATAAAAAATACTCACAGAGTGCAATGCGCTGTGAGTATTTTTTTGTTCAATCGAAGTGTCTTATGAATCCGCTTGAACATTATACTGGAATACTAGAAATACAAAGGAACTTTACAATTGAATCTGTTTTATTTATCCAGTTATGAGGGGTAGTCGAATCTAGGAAAATACAATCATAAGGATTCAAATCATGCTCCTCTGTGTCAATGATGATGGTTAGCGTTCCTTCTAGAACATAAAGAAATTCTTGCCCCGAATGTGAATAAGAATCCTCTCGATTTGCACCTGGATTCAGCAATACTAAAATCGGATTAAAGAGTGGATTTTCAATGTTTCCCGCTAAATCTCTATAAAAAAATTGATTATGCATGGTGTTTGTCTTACTAATAATATTTCTCATAACTGTCGGTGCGGTCTGCTCATCGGAATTTGAAAAAAAGTAGCTTGGATTGACACCGAGTGCTTCAGAAATTTTTTTCAATGATTCGAGCGTTATGGATGATTTTGATCGTTCGACCTGTGATAAAAAGCTAATTGAAAGATTCGTTTGATCAGCAATTTGTTTTAATGTTAACCTTCGCTCTTTTCGTAAACTCTTCATTTTTGCTCCAATTAAGTCATTCACTTTTCTCCACTCCTGTTACTGATATGAAAATAAAAATTTAGTTAAAATCTATTGCATAAATGTATGTTAATAGTTAATCTGCCTTTGAATATTTCTAAATCAACTAATTAATTTTGCAATTAATAATAGCTAATTATCACTATCCCTTATAACGCAGTTTAGTGCATCTGTCCAAATTCCAAATATAAGGAGTCACGTTGATAGGATAACATAAAAGCTCTAATTTCAGAACGATTACAAAAAAATCGACTTGTAGAAATATAGTAAATTATATCGTAATGCCAAAGTGAAGAGTATCAATTAATGTTGAAGTACCACTTTAATAGTTCGAAAGTATAACTTTTAAAATATTCTGAAAATTACATTTACAATGAGAATCCAGTGTGTTACTATCATGAATAATTGAAGTGGTACTTCAATAATAGCTTTTTAAAATCAAGTAATCTATCACAAATAAAGGAGAATGAATATGAATTTTCATGGCATTTTGGTTCCGTTAGTAACCCCGTTTAAAAGCGATAAAAGCTTAGATGTAGATACTTTAAAGCAATTGACTAACACATTTATTGAAAAAGGTGTTACTGGTTTAGTGGTGTGTGGAACGACAGGCGAATACTACGCCTTAAACGAAGCAGAACGTGAAACCGTTTTAAAAACAGTAGTAGAAATTGCTAAAGGTCGTATTACTTTAATTGCAGGTATCAATGATTTATCAACTGAAGGTGCGGTTAACCGTGCCAAACAAGCCAAAAATTTGGGCTATGAAGGTTTGATGTTATCACCGACACCTTATAGCTTGCCAGACCAAACGGGTTTAATTGACCATTATGAAACGGTAGCAGCGGCAACCGATTTACCTATTATCATGTACAACTTTCCAGCTCGAATCGGCATTGAAATTGAATACGACACGGTGGTGTATTTGTCGAAAAATCCAAATATTGTTGCTATTAAAGAAAGTAGTGGGGACTTTAGCCGCGCACTACGTTTGTTACAAACCCCATTTGAGAATTTTGAAGTGATTTGCGGTTGTGATGATCAGCCTGTAGACTTTTTCTTCTGGGGTGCTAAAAGCTGGATTGCTGGTGCAGGTAATGTGTTCCCAGTAGAGCAAATAGCCCTGTTCAAGGCTACACAGACCGGTGATTGGGATAAGGCTCGACAAATCATGAGGGATATCTACCCGGCTATTCACTCTATGGAGTCCGGTAACTATAACCAAAAAGCTAAATTAGGCTGCCTGAAAGGTGAAATCAACGTTGGTTCGGTACGCCTACCTTTATCTGATTTATCAGAAGTGGGAAAAGCAGAATTTTTGGCCTTTTTTAATAAATAATCGGGAGGAGAGACAGATGATCGTATCAAAAGAACAAGTCTTTGCCCTTGCTAATGAAGGAAAGCTATGGGCAGGCAACTTAATTGATGGTTTTACGAGTACAACCTGCAAAATAGAAAACCGCACTCCCATCGACAACAGCATAATTGGCTATATTGCTGATGGTGATGCACGAGATGTAGACGCTGCTGTTAAGGTAGCCAAAGACACATTTGAAGCAGGTACTTGGAGTCAATTATCTCCCAGTGAGCGCAAAAAAGTAATGATTTGCTGGGCAAAATTGCTAGAAGAGCACAGCGAAGAATTGGCTGCCTTGGATTGCGTGGATGCTGGTAAACCTATTACCGAATGTTTAAATACCGACATACCAGCAACCATCGATACATTTTATTGGTATGCTGAAGCCATTGATAAAGTCTTTGGCAAAGTCGCTCCTACGGGTAAAGATGCTTTAGGATTAATTATCACGGAACCCATTGGCGTAGTTGGTGCGGTATTACCTTGGAACTTCCCTGCGCAAATGTTTGCTTGGAAAGTGGCACCTGCTTTAGCCGCTGGTAATTCTGTGATTGTGAAGCCTGCTGAATTAACTTCGCTTAGCGCTTTCCGTATGATTGAACTTGCTTATGAAGCAGGTGTGCCTAAAGGCGCTTTAAGCTTGGTGTGTGGTTTGGGAGAAAAAGTAGGTGAACCTTTGGGGCGGAGTATGGATGTGGACGTTGTCTCCTTCACAGGTTCAACTGAAGTTGGTAGATATTTCTTGAAGTACTCAGCTGAAAGTAACCTTAAAGAAATTATTTTAGAGTGCGGTGGCAAAAGTCCACAAGTGGTGTTTGAAGATGCTGATTTGGATGCGGCTGTTCCACATATTTTATCAGCCGCCTTCTGGAACATGAGTGAAAACTGCAGCTGTGGTTCAAGATTAATCGTACATGAATCTATCAAAGAGGAATTATTAGAAAAATTAAAGTCCGGATTAACAAGCTGGAGAGTGGGTAATCCGATGGATGAGTCGGTTTCCATTGGCCCCATGGTTGAAGAAGCACACTTTAATAAAGTGAAATCGTTCTTGGGCATTACTCTTCAAGAAGGTGGTCGCATAGTTACTGGAGGCAGCATTCACAGTGATTTGGGCAGTGGCTGGTACATCGAACCAACTATTTTTGATAATGTAACCGCAAATATGACCTTGTTCCAAAATGAAGTATTTGGTCCGATTTTAGCAGTTAGTACGTTCGAAACGGAAGAAGAAGCCATTGCACTTGCCAATGACACCTCTTATGGTTTGGCTGCTTCTTTTTATAGTCAAAATATACAGCGGACGATGCGCGTGGCACGTGCGATTAAAGCAGGAACCGTTTCAGTGAATGGCTTTAGCGAAGGTGATATTACCACTCCATTTGGAGGCTTTAAACAATCTGGTTTTGGTGGTAAGGACAATGGCTTAGAAGCATTTGAACAATATGTACAGTCAAAAGTAATTTGGTACGTTCATTCATAATAATTTGAACCGGATTTTTGGGGGGAGTATATATGGAGAAAACAGATAATAAACAGCTAAAAAAAGTTGTTGCTGCATCGATGATTGGATCTGTAGCTGAATGGTATGAATTTTTCTTATATGGTACCGCTTCTGCTCTCGTTTTCGGAGAATTGTTTTTCCAAAAAACAGGAAACGCTATTGACGGAATTCTAGCTGCATTTGCTCTCTATGCAGTAGGCTTTCTAGCTAGACCTATCGGCGGACTTGTTTTTGGTCATTATGGTGATAAAATTGGGCGTAAAAATTTATTACAAATTAGTTTGGTTATCGTTGGAATTACGACTTTCTTAATGGGATGTATTCCAACATTCAACAGTATTGGCTATTGGGCTCCTATCTTACTCGTAACTTTACGTTTAATTCAAGGATTTGCTTTCGGCGGAGAGTGGGGAGGAGCAGTTATTTTAGTATCTGAGCACAGTCCTGACGATCGACGTGGTTATTGGGCAAGCTGGCCACAGGCGGGTGTGCCATTGGGTAATTTAATAGCTACAATTGTCCTTTTACTTTTATCTAAAAACTTAAGCCCCGAACAATTTATGGACTGGGGTTGGCGTGTAGCATTTTGGTTCTCTGCAGTTGTCGTACTAATTGGTCTTTGGATTCGTAAAAGTGTAGATGATGCCCCTGTTTTCAAAGAAGCTCAAGAAAAACAAGCGCAATTAGAAAAACAACAATTAGGGGTTATAGAAGTGATTAAATACCATAAAAAAGCGATTATTGCTGGTATTGGTGCTCGTTTTGCAGAAAATATCTTATACTATATGGTTGTCACTTTCTCCATTAGTTATTTGAAACTTGTTGTCAATAAAGATACTTCACAAATTTTATTATTAATGTTTGGCGCCCATGCTATTCACTTTTTTTTCATACCATTAATGGGACACTTAAGTGATGTTTGGGGTCGGAAGTCAATCTATCTTACAGGAGCCTTTTTAACTGCATTTTGGGGATTTATTGGGTTCCCAATGATGGATACAGGGAATGATTGGATCATCATGGCTGCCATTATTATTGGTTTATTCATACAATCGATGACGTATTCACCATACTCAGCATTAATGACAGAGTTATTCCCAACTCATATCAGATATACAGCTTTGTCTTTATGTTATCAAGTAGCACCAATTTTAGCAGGCTCATTGGCTCCATTAATTTCATTAAGTCTTCTAAATAAATTTAATAGCTCCATCCCAATTTCAATTTATTTGGTCATAGCAAGTATCATTTCTATTTCATGTATGATGCTAGTAAAAGAAACTAAAGGAAAATCACTCACTTTTAAGAAAGCACAGTAACTATTATCGTTAGCTATAGATTCTTATAAGTAAGGTTAAAGTCAATTAGCAAATACAATAGGTTTAAAACTACTATTAATTTACAATAAAGTTTGATATGAATGATCTCTTGGAATAGTGTGTCTCTAAGAGGTCATTTTTTGATTTTTTATAGAACAGTCTTCCTAATCATTGATATGGATTAAAGGTAGACTATTAAACAAGATTATTCTGCATATAAAAAGGGTCCAGGAATGCATTAATAGGGATGAACTTTAACGGATAAAGGCCAAATACAAAATGAGTTCGATACAATATCGAACTCATTTTAAACATGCTACCAAATGAAATAACCTCAGATGTGCATAGAGAAACTTAGTAAGCCGTCCAACCACCATCAACAGCTATTACTTGTCCGTTGACAAAACTTGCTTCATCTGAGCCAAGGAAAATAGCAAGCTGAGCGATTTCCTCAGGTTGTCCTGCTCGTGGGTTAATGGACAAACCTAGTGATTGTCGAGCAGCACCTGTTTGGCTCACATTTGTCATGGTAGAAGCAATGTTTGTGATAACTGCACCTGGTGCGATACCATTGCAGCGAATATTTTTATCTGCATACATGAATGCTGTGTTTTTTGTCAGTCCAACAACAGCATGCTTAGAAGCAGTGTAGGCAGCCCCAGCACGTGCTCCATATAGACCGCCAGCAGAAATATTGTTAACAAAGACACCATGTCCTTGAGCAAGGAAAATCTCTGTCGCCATACGCATTGAACGCATAACAGCAGTAGTGTTTACCGCGAATAATTTGTCCCATCGTTCATCAGAAACTTCACCAACTGGCTCCATACCATCCATAATACCAGCATTATTCACTAAAATATCTAATTTGCCATAAGCATTTTTTGTTTCATCAAATAAGCGTTGTAGTTCTTCTGTTGAAGCGACATTTGTTTGAACCGCGATTGCTGTGCCACCAGCTGCTTCGATTCCTTCAACAACAGCTTGTGCACCTTCTAAATTTAAGTCAGAAACTACGACCTTTGCTCCTTCTTTTGCATAACCTTCTGCGATTGCTTTACCCATACCTGACGCTGCACCTGTTACGATGGCAACTTTACCTTCTAATCTCATCATAAAAACCTCCTATAATTTAAGTTCTTTCACCAGAGTTTGCCCCAGTATTCAAAGATATATTATGTTAGATATTGAACATGTGTTCATTAAAATAATATAATAATTTTGTAAGCGATTTCAATACGCAAAATACTAAGAACTGTTCAGTAATCAACACATATAGAAAAATCTGTTTAGTAAGGGGGAAGAAATTTGAGCGCTAACGATTTAAGAGTTGTCAAAACGAAGCAAGCATTACATAATGCTTTACTAACTTTATTAAGTGAGAAGCCTTTAGAAAACATTACAATCGCAGAAATTTGTCGGGTGGCAAAGGTGAATAGAGGTACCTTCTACTTGCACTATGAGCAAAAGGAAGGGCTATTTGAGGAATACTTTCAGGAAATTATGGAGGATTTGAATAATTCCTATGAGGAACCGTACCGTGCAGTAACAACGTTAGATAAAAACCAAATAGATCCAAATACTATTCGTATTTTCCATCATATAGAGCGCTTTAAATTGTTCTATCGCATTGTTTTTTCTAAAAATGTGCCGTTGACCTACTATTACATGTTATTTGATGGAATTTTCTCTCTGCTAAAAAGGGATATCACCATCCATAATGAAATACATGATGAGATATCCATTGAATATTACAGTGCATATCAAGCAAATGCAATCATCGGCCTAATCATTCAATGGTATCGTCAAGATTTTGTGGCCAGCGTAAGTACCTTAAATAAACAACTTGCTGCTATTTTGCGAATTGGTGAAAAGTAATGAATGATGGCATAGAAGAGTGGAACAAAATAGGCGAGTTAATGAGCGATATACTAACTAAATGTCAATAAAATTTAGGTATCATAGTAAATAATGTATAGCTCTCGGCAAAATGAGAGGTTGATTTCCGTTCCGACTGAGCGCTTTCCTGGGGGCGTCCGATGAGCCGCTTGGGCCAACAGGATGTTGGTCACGAAGGCGTTATCACAGGATGTGATGCTCTTAGCCTTCGTTCCTCTATTTGCTCGCTCCAGGGTCTCATCTGTGACGCTGATCCCCAAGGAGTCGCTCAGTCTCCACTCCAATCAACCACTTCGCAAAGTATGTGTCTTCTAGCATGTATTATGTCACTGTTATAAGTCTATTCTGATTGATTATGCTGAGTTTTAATAGCGTTCACTTTTGACACACACATAAAATTTATAAAAGTTATTCGTTATTGTTGATGGGCTAGCCTGGAACGGAAATCATCTTCATTTAAAGCTCCATAATATACACAAAGATATCCTTTATCATTTTGTTTTTTAACTCTATCAGCGATGTACTAACTCATCATTAGTATATCGCTTTTTTGACAATATTATTGAACAGTAGCAGGGACTATGTGCTCGCTTTTTACTTTTGATTTTTTAAAAGCAACGACGATAGCGGAAATGGCCAATGTTACTGCAATGATCATTCCTAACGAGCTACAATTACTCATTAAATTATCAGTGCTTCCACCAAAAATAATTGTGTAATAGCCATCTGCTCCGTAACTAGCTGGAAGAAGCGACGCTAGTTTGTAGTAAAAATCAGATAGCATCGCTTGTGGAACAAGAACACCTGAAGTAACAAGCTGCATAGAAAGAGCGCAAATATTAAAAATCATACCCAAGTTACCAAAAATGATGATAAAGGCTTGTGCTAGGCAGAGGAAAGCCCAGAACATTAATGCTTGAAAAAGATATACTGTTAAAAAATTTACTTGACTTGAAATATTAAATAGATGCATTAAGCCAATCGTTAATAGCGGAAGGGCAAAGGCGACACTAGCATAGAGTCATTTCATATGCAATATAAATACTGAAGGACAGTGGAAATCAATAAACGTTTGGATGACCAAAGATTGCTTTTGTTAATGCCAAGAACTGCTTAGATGTTCAGTTATCCAGGAAAATCACTCGTAGTGAATCAAAACAACCTCATAGTGCTACACTAAGAATATAATAACTTTTTATGGAAAAAATAGCGTTGACAACTATATCGTCAGCTGATATATTTTAAATGTATCAGCTGACGATATATTGTTAGACGATATAAAAGGGGGATTCGTATGACACAAGAGCATCCGCCATTAACAGAAGGCGTTTATTATATTTTATTAGCGTTATTTGATGCTAGGCATGGTTACGGCATCATGCAACTGGTAGAGGAAATGAGTAATGGTCGAGTTCGTCTTGGAGCGGGAACGATTTATGGAGCAATCAAAACATTGCTCGAACGAGGGTGGATTGAGGCGCTAGATGGTGACGGCCGAAAAAAAGAATACATCATTACAGAAAGTGGAAAGAAAGTTATTAAATACGAAATTTTGAGATTAAGGGAACTTTTTGACAATGGTATCCGTATAACAATGGATGATGGAACAAATGGATAAATATCGATGAGTCTTTAACCCGTATGATATTGAGAAATGAGTTAACGATATGGCAAGCCAAGGTTGGCATTTAAAAAAGTTCACTTGGATACGTTTTACGTTTGAAAGTGGGGAACCAGGTAGCTATATTTATCGGCATGATGAATTGGAGCGATTTGGTGCCTCATACGAAGATGAATACTTAGAATTTCTAAAGTCCTCGGGAATTACAGGTAGATCGTTCTGGCTGTATCGTATTCTTCAGGAAGCCAGATGATGGACCTTTTGAACTTTACTCTGATAAGAAAAATAAAATTAGTAAGCTTTCTCAAAAAAATTCGGTGCTACTATCGCTTATCCTTCTTAATTTGGTTTTGGGATTAATTGGTCTGAGTGGGATTTTTTTAACACAGGCAATAGAATGGATTAAATTATCAAAGAATATCAGTAATATTCTTTTGGTCGTGTTATATTTTATACCATTCTTAAAACTTGTGCGTGTGCGTAATAAATTGAAGAAGGATTTGGATTTGTTCACAGATTAGTTTAGGAGATGTCTGAGAAGGGTAGTTACAATAGAGCTAATTTTATAAGAAAGTTACTTTTTCTTCGAATTATTTTCCGGGAAATCAGAAAAATCTAACAATTAATCGAAAGAATGCAACGTTAAAACGACTACTATTAAGGCGCATATTTTACCAGGAGTTCACATCAATTTTATAAGATTTAGATGGGAGGTGGAACTTTATGAAAAAAAGAGTGTATCATTTTTTTTTCGATCATGAAAAAGAAGAAGCATGGGTTAATGATATGGCGGAACAAGGTTGGCATCTAAAGCGTACAATGGTGGGTTACTTTATTTTTGAAAAAGGGGAACCTGGTCAATACATTTATCGCAATGAACTAGTTAAAGGTAAAAAGCAGGACTACTATGATTTTTTAGAGACGATGAATATTGAGTTTGTTTCAAAATTTGGATGTTGGGCATATTACCGAAAAAATAAATCAGAGGGGCCATTTGAATTATTTTCAGATAGTTCTTCGAAAATAAAGTATTTAAAATCAATAAGCCGTCTTTTTATAGCAGCAACATTGCTAAATCTTTTTTTTGGATTTATCAATCTTTATATTGGACTTGGTGAATCTACAGAAAGATTCTTAAACATGGGAGTATCATTCTTAAATTTTGTAGTCGTAATGATCATGTGTATACAGATTATTAAAAATGAAAGGCGTAAAAAAGGACTGCAACGAGAATTACATATATTTGAAGCGTAAGGGGGAAAAAAGATGACATTACAATTAGAACAAGTCACAAAGAAATACAAAGATTTCACAGCGGTCGATAATCTGAATTTTACCATAAAAAAAGGTGAGATTTTTGGGCTGATTGGTCAAAATGGAGCCGGCAAAACAACGACATTCCGAATGATTTTAGATTTACAGGAGACAACGGCTGGAACGATTACATGGGATGGCAAACCCGTTAATGCTATCAACCGTGATGTACTCGGCTATTTACCAGAGGAACGAGGCATTTTTCCGACGATGAAGGTGGAGGATCAACTTTACTTTTTTGGCGAGCTACGTGGCATGAAGAAGTCGGAGTTAAAGAAGGCGATTGACTATTGGATTAGCCGATTTGAGCTCGAAGATAGAAGGAAAGATAAGGCTGAAACTTTATCAAAAGGGAATCAGCAAAAAGTACAACTGATTGCTAGCTTTATTCATAAACCGCAGTTCTTAATACTAGACGAACCATTCAGTGGACTTGATCCTGTGAATAAAGATTTACTGAGGGATGCTATATTGCTTTTAAAAGAACAGGGCACAACGATTTTGTTCTCCAGTCACCAGATGGATAATGTAGAGGAGCTATGCGATCATCTTTGTCTATTAAAACGTGGAGTTTCTCTATTTTCAGGTAGTCTACTAGATTTAAAGAAACAATACGGAAAAACTAGATTGGCAGTACGTACAGAGTGGTCGACAACTCAATTGTTGACACTTGAAGGAGTCAAAGATGTCAGAGTGGAGAAAGAGCAAACTGTGCTCACTCTGGAGGATGAGAGCTATGCACAAAGCATTTTCGAGAAACTTTCAAATGGTAAATATATAGAAAAATTCAGCTTAGATTATTTATCGTTAGATGAGATCTTTAAAGATAAGGTAGGTGGCAACGTTGTCGAAGTTTAATTTATTAATGAAACAGCTTTACAAATCAAAAATTAAATCAAAATCCTTTGTTGTAATGACAGTCATTTATATACTAGGGATGTCTGTTGCAATTTTCTGGTCGGATATTAAAGAGCTTTTTACAGGTGATGATCATGCGCAACAAATTGCGATTGTCAACGAAACAAAAGCTGATTTAAGCGGTCTCTTTGTATCTAATGGCGATATGGAATTTATACAAAATGAATCGAATATATCGGAGCTAGAGAAAAAGGTCAAAGATGAAAAGCTAGATGCCGTTGTTAAAATAACAGATCAAGATGGACAACTACATGCTGAAATTTCTACTTTCACTCCGTTGAAATTAAATGATCAAGGTGCGATAAATTCGATACTGCAACTTGCTGGCCAAAATTATGCTGTACAACAGTTATCATTAACGCCCGACCAAGCAGCTCAAATTATGAGTGCAAAAACGATTATCGGTGAGAAAAACTTAAATAAAGAGTCTAATGGTGGTAAAAGCGAAGAAGAAAAACAATCAGGACTAGTGGTATCTTATGCAGTTGGTATTTTAATCTATTTCTTTATTTCTACATTCCTATCTATGATTACAACGGAAATTGCTACTGAAAAAGGTTCACGTGCAATGGAAATGCTACTAGTTAGTGTAAAGCCAGCTACCCATTTTAAAGCAAAAATTGCTGGTGTGCTTTTACTCGCATTAACACAGATGGGTATTATTACAGTTGTCTTCCTAATCTATGCGAAATTTGCGAAGAACGGTTTTGTTTGGGATATGGCAGCTAGCATTGTTAAAGAATTATCGATAGGTTATGTGATATACGCCATTTTATTCTTACTACTAACAATTATTCTTTACTTAATTGTAGGAGCATTATTCGGTTCTTTAGTGTCTAAAGTTGAAGAATCAGGTCAAGTATTAATGCCAGCCATGATGATTACTATCATTGGTTTCTATGTTATGATAACGGGAATGGGTAATCCAGATACAATGATCATTAAGGTATTCTCTTATATTCCATTTACGTCTGGAATGATCATGCCGATGCGTATCGGGGCTACTGATATAGGTGTAACGGTACCACTTTTATCGTTAGGTATTTTAATCGCAACAATTATTGTGACTTACTTATTCAGCATATCATTCTATAAACGCAGCGTGCTAACTTATAGTTCAGGTGGCGTTATCCAAAAAATTAAGACAGTACTAAAAGTGACAACATGATGATGAAAGCAGCTACATGAAGTAGCTGCTTTTTCAGTTCTAACATTCCAATAATAGAAAATGGTGTAAAGTATTTCGTGTGTACAGTCGAATTTCCTAATGAAACAAGCTATAATTTATAGTAGAGAGTGACGTTTTGTTATCTCAAACAAGGATTGAAGCTTTATTAACAAAATCATCTATATAACGTCTTGCAACATAAGAGAATCAACTAGAGCATCACGGGGGTTCCCCTATATTTAGTAACTCTTATTTTGCAAGGCCCGACTAAAATGAAACTTTTTCAGCTTGGAATCGTATGTAAGTAAAAGAGATAAATCGCAGGGGGTAAAACTTTATGTCTGAATTCGACAACGACCTATTAAAATCAAAGGATCCATTCGCATCAGAAAATCCATTATTACAACCCAATCCATTATTACAGGTGGAGCAAGAGCAAAAACCAGTACTTGTTTCTGAACAGGAGCTATCACAAATTGCACAGAACCAACTTAAATTAAAGCAAGATCCTGAGGTTCATTCATTAGCACAAAAAATTGATGTGAAAGATCAAATTGCTATGCTAGAGCTTGGAAAAGAAACAGCGAATGGTATTTCTACCTTTTCAGATAAAATGCTAGCAACGATGAAAACAAGTAAGCTTGAGGAATCAAGTGTATTATTAAATAATTTAAATAGAATTATGGATAAATTTGATCCTCAAGATTTTGCGGAGGATAAAAAAGGTGGCTTCCTTACAAAGCTGTTCAGTAAAGGAAAGGAACAATTAGAAAAGTTTCTATCCAAATATGACAGCATGAACAAGGAAGTTGATGTCATTTTCCGTGAGGTTCAAAAATACGAAGGTGAAATGAAACATAATACAGTTGATCTAGAAAACTTATATGATCAAAACTTAAACTATTTCCAAACGTTAAGTAAATTTATTGCAGCAATTGAAGTAAAAACAGATGAAGTACGTTCATCATTACCAGCACTAGAACAAAAAGCGCAAACAGGCGATCAATTAGCAGCAATGGAATATGAAACAATGGTACGTGCCGTTGATTTACTAGAACAACGTCGTTATGATTTAGAAATGGCGCAACAAGTGTCATTCCAATCTGCTCCACAAATTCGATTAATGCAGCAAGGAAATAACCACTTAATTGCTAAAATTAACTCTGCATTTGTGACAACAATTCCTATATTCAAGCAAGGGCTTATTCATGCGGTGACGTTAAAGCGCCAAAAGCTTATTTCTGATTCAATGAGTGAATTAGACCGTCGTACAAATGAAATGCTTGTCAAAAATGCAGAAAATATTAGTAAAAATAGCGTTAATATCGCGCGTGCGGCTGGTAGCCCAAGCATTAAAATCGAAACAATTGAAACGACATGGCAAACAATTATGTCTGGTATTCAAGAAACGAAGCAAATTCAAGCAGAAACAGCTAAAAATCGTGAGGATGGCCGTAAACGTATTGAACGTCTGCAGCTAGAATACGAAAAACTGAAAAAAATGTAATCGTGAAACTTCTTGCAATCTTACTTTGCAAGAAGTTTTTTTGACAAATCAGAAATTCTTCATTATGATAAGGTAAATGAGAATGATTATCAAATGAGAAGGAAGCGAAAAAATGCTAAACAATGCAATTCGATTACATAAAATAATCAATCATGGAGTAAATAAAAGATGATGAGCAAAATGAATCCAACTTTATTATCCTGTGAGCCTTTAAAGGATGGAACACTTGCGATTAATACGACAGAAAACCTAATGCTCGTGTTAAAAAGTCGCTACCATGAATTAACGCATATTGAAGAGCTGTACAATGCCATGCATATAGATTTAGATGAAAAGCACACTATTTTAGAGCAAGAGAGAAAAATTTTAAAGAAACAAAATTTAGAGCTTGTGGAAGACATACAAAAAATAAAGCAGCAAAACGCCGTCTTACAAAAAAAGTTGACTGAATATAATTGTGTCGTAAATGAGCTAAAGGAGCTTCGTCGACAAAATACAGAGCTACTAATTGAGCTGAGTAAATACACTACCTTGTCGAGGGAAACACTTTCAAGCCCATTAAAATCTATGATTCGTGATATGCGAGAGCAGGGAGTAGGGATTAAGGAAATCCATATTCGTATAAAACGACAAATCAATCCAGATATCAGCTATAGTATGGTACGTAAATATATCTCAGAGCTTGAATCCAAGAATAAAGCATAACACCCAAATCAAATTCGTCATTTACAGTTAACAATCAAAGCCCTATAATTAGTCTATTCTTTAATTAAGTAAATTTTATCGATTTCAACAAGAGTAGGAGAGTTAGAGGCAATGTCAAATGAGAAAAAAGGGGTTTTGGCGGCATTTTTTGCCTATGCTTTGTGGGGTGCATTTCCGCTTTATTGGAAATTACTTGAGCATGTGCCGAGTTTGGAAATTTTACTGTCACGCGTCATTTGGTCCTTTGTCTTTACAGTACTAGCAGTAATAGTATTTGGAATGCGTAAGGAACTTCTCGCAGACTTAAAATATTTGTGGTCACACCAAAAGCATTTTTGGCAACTTGTTGGGGCTTCATTTGTTATTTCAATGAACTGGTTTTTATATATTTGGGCAGTTACTCATAACCACTTAATAGAAACGAGCTTAGGCTATTATATTAATCCTTTACTGTCAGTGATATTTGGGGTTGTTTTCTTTAAAGAAACACTTAGTCGTGCGCAATGGGCGGCTACCGGAATTGCCTTTATTGCTGTCATTATTTTAACGATTAATTATGGATCAATTCCATGGGTAGCACTTCTTATTGCTTTATCCTTCGCCATTTACGGTGTTCTGAAAAAGAAAATTAAGCTTGATGCGACAAGAGGTCTAGCCATTGAAACGTTATTTATTCTACCGTTTGCATTAGGCTATTATGTTTACCTCTTTACAACGAATCAAGCATCATTTTTACATGTTGATGTGCAAACAGACATCCTCATGATTGTGAGTGGTATAGTGACAGCCGTGCCATTAATTTTATTTGCAAAAGGTGCACAAAATATTCCGCTTTATTTATTAGGCTTTATTCAATACGTATCACCAACGATTGTGTTAGTTTTAGGGATCGTGCTTTATAAAGAACCGTTTAGTCAAATAGAGCTATTAGCATTTAGCATTATTTGGGCAGCCTTACTACTGTTTTCAGGCTCGAAAATCATTGAAGTGAGAAGTGCACATCATAAATCAGCCTAAAAAAGGACTTGTAGACATTTTCTACAGGTCTTTTTTGCATAGCTGAAAGGAATTATATAAGGGGACGGGACCATCGTTACTGTATAACTATGAAATATTTGTATGGTAATATATTTTGGGTATTTAAACTAGAAGGAATAAAAAGTAGGAATTAAAATGAATCACCCGTATAAAAAGTATGCAACTACAGAATTATGGCACGTTATTTAGGAAGCTATAGAAGACTAGTTGCTAATCAAAATGACAAGAAGAGAATATATAGTTGGTTATCTTTGTGCAAAACTTAGTCATATGGAAGGAGATTGAGCACGGTACGGTTGAGATTTCTTTTATTGTAAGACAAAAATAAGCAACTTTACTTTTTTGGCAGCATATAGTAATATTATGTCAATCAATTAGATAACAATGATGAATATTTTAAATTAATGAGAGGTGCTTTTGATGAGTGCGGTAGGTTCTAAATAGGAACAACTAAATGAAATAAATTTAATGACGACGGGGGATTTACGTCATAAAGTGACCCCTTGTTTAGTCGTGGATTTATTTCGATACCTATGAAGATACCTACAATACTTTATAAAGCGTGGAATGCTCTGAATGTACTTCATTTTGTTGAAGTTTTTTCACGATGCTTCTTACACATGCCTTGTAATGTAAAAAGCTGTGGGATCCCCACAGCTTTTTTGTCTTTTTTAATTGAATAAAAAATCATTGATATCTAAATGAGTAGGTATCTTCATGAACGATTATGGAAAATCAACGTGAGGAGAATTTAGAATGAATCATACTACTTTTGAGAAGTTACAATACAATGAATTGAAGGATATCGTTAAATCATACTGTGTCAGTGGGTTAGGGAAACAGTTATTAGATAAATTAACGCCGAGCTCAAATTTGACAGTTGTTAAAAATCGTTTGAATGAAACGACTGAGGCACGAGCAATTTTAGTTGCGGAAGGTCATGTCCCGTTTTTAGGGGTATCTAATATTGACAATACGATTAAAAAACTTGAAAAGGGCATTATTTTAGACCCTAGTGAGTTAGTAAGCATCTCAGACTTTTTAAGAGGCTGTAGAAAAATTAAAAAATTTATGCTGGAAAAAGAATTTTTTGCACCAGTACTTGCATCCTATGCTATTTCGATGTCTGAATTTAAAAGTGTGGAAGAAGAAATTAACTTTGCGATTAAAGCTAATCGTGTTGATTCAGCTGCTAGTAGAGAATTAAAGCGTATCCGAAATCATATCGAAACAACAGAGGAAAAAATTAAAGACCGCTTAGCAAAATTTTTAAATAATAGTGCAAATAAAACATATATCCAGGAATTTTTTATAAGTAAAAAGGATGATCGATACACGATTCCTATTAAGGCTTCCTATAAGAATCATGTGCAAGGGACGGTAGTAGAAATTTCATCAAAAGGTGCTACGGTCTTTATGGAGCCAAGTGCTGTCGCTAAATTAAATGTGGAATTGGCCACTTTGAAGGCAGAGGAAGCGGTGGAGGAATATCAGATTTTAGCGACGTTATCAGGATTACTGATGGAAAATATTCGTGAAATCAACATCAACATGGAGTTAATTAGCCAATATGATATGGTGTTTGCTAAAGCCAAGTTTAGCAAGCATATTGGAGGCGTAGAACCGAGTTTAAATGATGTTGGCTATGTGAAGCTCGTCAATTGCAAGCATCCACTGTTAACAGGTGAGGCGGTGCCACTTCATTTTGAAATTGGTAAAGACTATCGCAGCTTAATCATTACAGGACCGAATGCTGGCGGAAAAACAGTTGTCCTAAAAACTATTGGCTTGTTAACATTGGCTACAATGTCAGGCTTCCATATTGTTGCGGATAAAGGTACTGAAATAGCTATATACGATCATATTTTTGTAGACATTGGTGATAATCAAAGTATTGAAAATGCACTTAGTACGTTTTCATCCCATATGAAAAACCTTTCGGATATTATGAGGGCATCCAATAATAATACTCTTTTGCTGTTTGATGAAATAGGTAGCGGTACGGAACCAAATGAAGGAGCAGCGTTGGCGATTTCCATTTTAGAGGAGTTCTATCACATGGGCTGTATAACAGTAGCAACAACTCATTATGGAGAAATTAAGCGTTTTTCAGAAATGCATAGTGATTTTATGAATGCGGCGATGCGTTTTAATAGTGAAACATTAGAACCATTATACAAATTAGTGATCGGAACATCTGGAGAAAGTAATGCTCTATGGATTTCTAAGAAAATGAATATACGTGAAACGGTATTACAAAGAGCGAAAGGCTATATTGACAATAAGGATTATCATTTAGAACGAGTAAATGACAGAAAAATCAGGAAGGCCAAGATTGAGAATGAGAAAACTGCAGTAAAGTGTGAATTTAAAAAGGGAGATCGTGTGAAGTTGTTAGATCATGATGACGTTGGAGTCGTTTATCAAGAAATGGATAATTTCTATAATGTTGTCGTGTTCTATGAGAGAGAATTCATAAAGGTAAATGTTAAGCGCTTGGCATTAGACCTACCAGCAACAGAATTATACCCAGAAGGATATGATTTAGAGAGTTTATTTGTGGATTATAAAGATCGAAAACTTCAGCATGATATAGAGCGCGGATCGAAAAAAGCCCTTCGCAAGATTCAGAAGGAAATTAGAAAAGATAAATTGAGCTAATAAAAAAGGGATTGCACATAAATGTATGTTAATGTGCAATCCTTTTTATTTATTGAACCGAATTTATTTGTGCTTTAATCGAATAATAAGTTTCTTCAATTTTTTGTTTATAAGGTAGATCGATTAAATCCTGAGAATCCTTATAGGCCCTTTTGGCGATTTCGTAGGCAGTTGTTAACTCACCGAAATGTGCATAGCAAAGTGCTTTATAGGAAAAGCACTCATTTAAACTTAATATGTCAAAGGGATGTAAGATGAATGGAGGATTATTTGTAAACTGTTCAAATGCTTCCTTAGCTTCTTCATATTGACCTAGTAAATATAAGGATTTTCCTTTTTCTGAATAGTAAAAGTTTTTTTCGAAAATAACCGAGCTATCATGCATAAGTGTACCAAAACGCTCTATTTCTTCTAGTGCCTGCTGATAATCGTGCGTATAATTGTTATAATAATGCGCTCTTAATACGAAAATCAAAGCATCCACACTCATTTGTTCGGCAAAAATCCGATACTGCTCAAGCTTCTTCAGCATATGCTCTACTTGCTCGAAATCATGGTCAATCATGGCACAAAACGCCCCAATACGATACATATCATCTATATAAGAGTAAAATTGATTTTTATGTGCATTGGTAATGGTCTCATAAATAAGCTGTTTACCTTCTTCATATTCGCCAATTGCTAACTGAAAAACGCTAATATAATAAGCCATTTTCACAGTATCTCTCGAATCTAATTGGTAATTTTCCTGCTCAACTTCTTCTTTCGCCTGCAAAATACAAGAATAAGCCATTTTGTACTTTCGTTCTTCCGATAATATGCCCAACTGTAATATATAGGTTTCAAACCAATGACTTAGTAAATTAATTTCTTTAAACATAATGCGTGCCTGTTGAAGCGGTGATTCCCAGGTAGTTAATCTCGCATGATGTTGTGCTGCTGCATATATATACAGTAAACGCCCTGCCTCATAACTAAGCGAAAGCTCTTCTACATAAGGCTTAATCATCTCTACAATTTGCTGTACATTATCTGTATTACCAAGTTTTAATTCAGCAAATAAAATTTCTACCTGCTCTAAAAGATGACGTATGGAAGAGGGGGTTACATGTTCAAGCAATTCACTAGCTTTTACGCCTAAACGTTCCGCTATATAATCAAGACTTTCCATCGAAGGCTTGGCCTTATCATTTTCAATTTGGCTTAACATACCTTTTGTTAGACGATCACCAGCAAGTGCCTCTAATGTTAATTTTCGTTCCTTCCTTAATTTGCGAATTCGTGTGCCTAAAGAGTCCACTGCCTTGCCTCCTTTTTAAAACATGTCCTTTGTTTAATTATATTAAACTTTTTGTTGCGTGAAAAGAGGAAGGTGTGTTATATTTTGTTTAATTAAATTAAACTTTTTAACCTAATTAAAAATATGGAGGGATTTTAGATGAATGAAGCGGAAAAATATAAAAGGGCGACGTATCATTTATGGACATTTACAGCTAGTAAAATGATTTCGTTGTTAGGGTCTCATGTATTATCATTTGGAATTGGTTTATATATTTTAGCACTGACAGGGTCAGCGATGAGTTTTGCGACAACGATGATTTGTTCCATTTTGCCTCGTGCATTAGTCGCACCTCTGGCGGGTTATGTAGCTGATAATTATTCAAAAAAACGCACAATTTTATTAGCACAAGCAGGTACAATATTGACCGTTGTTGGGTTACTACTCTATACAGAAATGGTCGGTTTGTCGGTTTATGCTATTTATATTGCAACAGTTTTTAATACAATATGCTCAGCCTTTTCAAGTGTAACGTTTTCTTCGTCAATCGCTACACTAGTAAATCCAGAACGCCTACAAAAAGCAATGTCATTTAATCAAATGTCAGTGTCGATTGCAGCAATTGGAGGACCAGTAATCGGGGGAATGATGTATGGATTTTTCTCCATGGAAGCATTTTTACTTCTACACATGGTGGCCTATGTGATTGCATTCTGTTTAGAAGCCACAATGAATTTTACTCTCTATAGTACAAGAAATCAGAGTACAGAGAAGGAAAAAATGTGGGCTGGGCTAGTTAGTGGCTTTCATTATATTAAGCAACAAAAAGTTGTTAAAACAATAATGTGGATTTCATTATGGATTAATTTGTTTTTCTCTGCCATCGTGGTGGGGGGGACTTATATTATTATTGAATTATTAAAAGTTAAATCAACTCATTTTGGTTTTATAGAAGCTTCAGGTGCAGTTGGTATGCTTGTTGCTTCCGTCTATTTCGCAACACGGGCAGAGGTCAAGGCCCCACTACGTTTTTCTAAATTTAGCCTATTATTGTTGGCTAGCAGTTTAGGGTTTGCGGTTGTCCCATTAGTAACGAATTTCTCCTATTTAACCATTGTGATCTTTTATCTTGTCATCTATTTTATTTTCGCTATTTTTGAGATGGGGATTAACATGCCAATTATGGTTTATATGCAAAAGTTAATTTCAGAAGAATACCGTGGACGTGTGTTGGGATTAATGGAAACAATGGCAATGTCAATGATGCCGATTGGAATGGTTGTTTACGGCATTTTGTACGATTCATTCCCAGCCACGATTATTTTACTTGTCACAAGTGTGATTATCGTGACGATATCACTAGTTATGCTACGAACATCTGTCTTAAAAGAAGCACATCCAGAGTTTTATGAACAAAAGGTAGTGACTGAGAGTGTAGCGAATTAATGTCTCGCTTTGAAGGTAAGGGTGGTAACAGCGATTCATAACCATTTATCAGCTGAAGAAGAAGCTGAAATTGGTGGTATATGTATAATGGATGAGTTCAGAGGACTATCGCTTGCAAATGAGTTAGTAGATTACTTAGTAAAAGAAGCTAAAAAAGTAATTTAAAAGAAATCTACTGTCTACCATTTGAAGAGTTAAAGTGTTTTTATGGGAAACTTGGTTTTGAAGAATTTGACTATGAGGGAAAACAAATTAACAATCATATATTAAAGAAGTATCAATGGTGCTTAGACAACTATGAGAAAAAGGTTTTATTACTTAAATTATAATACTTCCTCTTCAAGAAACGGATGCGATTCTTCATTTATGAGGGGCTTTTTCTTGTGCTGCTATCGGAGCAGGCTAGTGATATAATTAAAATCAACTTTTATACATTATTAAATTTTAATCTTAAAATAATTGGAGAAGTTAGGATGTCCATAAGAGAACATTTTATATAACGTCGCTTATTATTAATTAGAGGACACCTCCTAATAAAAATGGGTAATACGAAATTAATTATTTAGGAGGAGAAAAAATGCGTTCAGAAAAAGAAATGATGGAATTAATATTACGAGTTGCCGAGAAAGATGAAAGAGTACGAGCTGTCGCAATGAATGGTTCTCGAACAAATTCTAATGTGCCTAAAGATACTTTCAGAGATTATGATATTGTTTATCTTGTATCTGACTTACAATCGTTTCTAATCAATCCTAATTGGGTTAATGTTTTCGGGAAAAGAATAATAATGCAAACACCAGAGGATATGGCAATGTTTCCACCTGAATTGGGTGGAAGATTCACCTATCTAATGCTATTTGAGGATGGTAATAGAATTGATTTAATGCTGATTCCGAGTGAGGAAAAAGATATTTATTGTTCTGAAGATAGATTAACAGTTATTTTATTAGATAAAGATGGCAATATGCCTAAGCTTTCTGAACCAACAGATAAAGATTACTGGGTAAAAAAGCCTTCTGCTGAATTTTTTGCTGATTGTTGTAATGAATTTTGGTGGGTTTCAACGTATGTCGCAAAAGGATTATGGAGACAAGAAATACTTTACGCCTATGATCACTTAAATAGTGTAAGAGAAATGTTACTAATAATGCTTGATTGGAAAGTTGGTATAGAAACCAATTTTTCTTTGAGTGTAGGAAAAAACAGTAAGTACTTAAAGTCCTACCTTGATAACGAAATTTGGGAAAGATTGATGAAAACATATCCAAATGGAGATTACGAACAAGTTTGGAATTCGTTGTTTGAAACAATTGACTTGTTTGAGCAAGTAGCTATTGAAGTAGCAAGTATTCTCGAATATCAATACCCTTTTGAAGATGCGAATAAGGTAAAACAATACCTTACCAAAAATTAAACCCAATATTTGTGAAGGTATACACTTAAACTAATGCGGCTTTACTTCAATAAGAGGTAGAGCCTTTTTCTACTTAAACTAAAGACGCAATTTAGTTGAATAAGAAGGACATATATATGGGAATATTTATTTGAAAAATATGGAGGGAATTATGAGTAATTCTATTAATTATAAAATATGGACTGTTTGTATGATTCAAAGTGAAGAGAAGGTTTTACTTCTGGATAGACAGCACGACAATTTCAAAGGGTTTATTCCACCGGGTGGTAAAGTTGAGTTTCCTGAAAGCATTGTAGAGAGTGCTATCAGAGAAGTAAAAGAAGAAACTGGGTTAGAAGTTAGAAACCTTATTTATAAAGGGCTTTATGAATATGTTAATCCAGTCGCTAAAGATAGATATATGATATTTAATTACATAACAAAGGATTTCGAGGGTGAACTCTTGGAAGATGCTCCAGAGGGGAAAGCGGTTTGGGTAGATATAGAGAGCGCATATAAACTTCCTATGCAGACATCGATACGGAGAAGATTTCCTTTATTTTTTAAAGATGGAACATTTGAGATTCAAGTTGAATGGAACCACGAAGAAAATAAAGAAGAGAAAGTTACTATACGTAACACATAAAACTTCTTATTAAACTAAAGGGGGCGTTACTTGAAGACCATTGATCCGCTTAGACAGTTCTTTTTTCTTATTGAACTAACGGAACAGAATAGTTCAATAACTACTTGAGAGATTATGAAAATAATGGGTAAGGTTATTTTTAGGAAACTTCGTAATATATGTAAACGTTAAATCTAAAAAGGGGCTGATTTAATGTTAGTAGATGCTTTTAATTATTTAAAATTTTCAATGGGTGTTTTTATTTTTAGTTTGTTAGTTACATTAATTTTAATATTATTAAAAAATTCTGTTGTAAATGGATATTCGGTCATTATGTTGGCCTTTGTTTCTTGTATCGTATCAGGGGTACTTATGATTATTGTGGGATACATAGCTGATGAAGTTCCATCGGGTGGAGACCCAATCACCTTATATATGTTTTTAGTTGTTCTATTACTAAGTATGGTGAATATGATTTTTGTTTCAAGAAAACGAAGGGAAATATAGTAAATAAAATAGTAGATAATCAACAAATTTTGTGAAAAATTGTACTTAAACAAACGGGGTGCGTTAATTAAAGATCATTGAGTTGCATTGGCAGCTCTTTTTTCTTTATTGAATTAACGGAGCAGGTTAGTTGAATAGAATTAAACAATTTTATTATTAAATTTTGAGTGCAAACATATTTAAATGGATAAGAATTAAACAACTTTAAAGAGCCTTACTACAATTTAGCATGTAGCAAGGCTCTTATATTTTTATAAGAAAATTAAATAACTTTATGCGACAGCTACAAATGATTTCTGCGCGAAAGCGAAGCGACAGCAGCAATTACACCAAGGCGAAATTGATTTACTGATCCTCAATTACTATATAAGTGGCTTTCATTGGCCCATGTACACCAACAATAAGAATCATTTCGATATCTGCTGAATTACTTGGCCCTGTAATAAAGTTGATACAGGAGGCAATTTGCTCGCCATTTCGGACTTTTTCGCTAATTAAGCGGGCTGCTTGAGTCATTCGTGGAACGATCGTACTTTTAGGGATTAAAATAATAGAGTTCTCGGGTAAAAAACTGACGGATCTACCTTTATCCTTACTACTAAAAAGTACAGCAGTTCCTGATTCTGCTAATGTTATTTCACTAATCGTAATGCCGATGTTAGCTTTTTCAGCCTGTCGAATATTTTCCGCTGGCTGCTCGGAATTCCATTCGTACAGCTGAATATTTACTTGAGGCCATTGCTCGGTCATTAGTGATGATAGACCAAAGTTCTTAAACCGCTCGTCTTTCCATGTTATAACAGATTGACTTCCATAATTATCAACTACTTTTTGTAAGTCTGTTGGAAGATTTGCTGTATTTGAAATGACAATATCCGTATGAATATTTTTGCATTGTTCAGCTAAAACCTCTACTAACTCATCTTTTGTTTTATCTTTTAGGACGCGATCTTGTGGGTGATATTGCCATGTAGGACGCGCAATTTCTGTTTTTGGCGCACGTCCAAGCTGTTTCGCAATGTTTGCTAAAAATACATCTCTATTTTCAATAGTACCTGCCATTATTCATCGCCTCCTCTTTGGCGGTGTTTAAACCAGTTACGGAAATTATCTTTATTTGGTGCTGGAAAATCCCTTGCTTCTGTCCATGCTTTTAGTGGGCCTGGGCCATTTGAGATTTTCTGATCTTTTGTAAATGGCGCCATTGCTGGTGAAGCCATTTTTGTCGCCATTTTATATAAGGTAGGGGAGGAAGCTCCTAAACCAAAGGCCTTCATTAATAGCTTTTCTGATACAGGAGCTTTCCCTTCGTTTTCAACAATTACTTGGCGATGTCTATGAATAAGCTGATGTAACGGTATTTTGACAGGACAAGCATCAGTGCAGGCGCCGCATAATGTGGAGGCATATGGTAACTCTTTAAAATCCTCATAGCCGCCTAATAATGGTGAAAGAACGACACCTACTGGCCCAGAATAGATAGAACCATAAGCATGCCCACCAACATGACGATAAACAGGACAAGCATTAACACATGCTGCACAGCGAATACATTGTAAAATAGGCTGGAACTCACTCCCTAAAATATCAGAACGTCCATTATCGACGATGACTAAATGAAATTCCTCTGGTCCATCTGTGTCACCATCATCTTTAATCCCCGTTAATGTTGTAATATAGCTTGTTAATTTTTGTCCAACTGCGCTTCTAGTTAATAAGCTGACTAGCACTTCCATTTCTTCAAATGTAGGAACAATTCTTTCCATCCCCATTACCGTAATTTGCGTTTTCGGCAAGGCTGTTACTAAATCTGCGTTCCCTTCATTCGTCACGAGTGTTATCGAGCCGCTCTCTGCAATAGCAAAGTTACAGCCTGTAAT
This sequence comes from Lysinibacillus sp. NPDC056232, assembly GCF_042267565.1. Lineage (NCBI taxonomy): Bacteria > Bacillati > Bacillota > Bacilli > Caryophanales > Bacillaceae > Lysinibacillus > Lysinibacillus sp. NPDC056232. Next base: position 104,335 of record NZ_JBHJTF010000005.1, read on the forward strand.
GCCTATGTCTGCTGTTAAATATTCATGCCTTAATTTTTCACGTACATATAAGGCTAAATCCTCAGGCTTTTCACTTTTCTCATAGCCTTGTTTTTCTTTGAAAATATCACGAATCTGTTCTTTATTTTTATGCAAAGCTGGGGCAACGATATGAGAGGGTGGCTCGTGATCATCTACTTGCAAAATGTATTCTCCTAAATCTGTTTCAATGACTTCGCACCCGATTTCTTCTAAAGCTGCGTTTAAATCAATTTCCTCCGTCACCATAGATTTTGATTTCACTATTTTAGCGGCATTTTTCTTTTTAGCTACACCTTGAATATAGTCTGTCGCTTCTTTCGCGGTTTGCGCAAAGTAAACATGTCCACCTCTGTTAGCGACATTTTCACTCAGCTGATATAAGTAATAATCTAAGTTCGCAAGCACATGCTTTCGAATTTCTTCTCCATGAGAGCGCCATTCCTCCCAATGTCCGAGCTCATCAGCCTGTTTTAGCCGACGTGTTTGAAAGCGTTCCTGTGCGCTTGACACAGCCCCGCGCATAAACGTATTATCTAATTCTTTCGATACTCGATCATTAAATCGTTCATCACTTGTTTTCATGGCCATTTCTTTTACCTCCCTCTTAGCGGCAATTTAATACTTCCGCAATATGCATGACTTTAATAGGCTTACCTTGCCGATTAATTCGGCCACCGATATTGATTAAGCAACCCGCATCGGCACCGATTAGAATGTCTGCCCCTGTTTCTTCAACATTCTGTACTTTCTCATTGACCATTGCTCCTGAAATATTGCCCATTTTTACTGAAAACGTTCCGCCAAATCCACAGCATCGATCTTTTCCTGGAAGTTCTACATACTGTAAGCCTTTCACTTGATTTAATAATTTTAACGGTGCTTCTGTAACACCGAGTAGACGTGTCATATGACAGGAGGTATGATAAGTAGCCTTGCCCTCTAAATGTGCACCTACATCCTCGACCTTTAATACATGTACAATAAACTCTGTAAATTCATATGTTTTATCTGCCAATGCTTGCGCTTTTGGCTCCCAAACAGGATCGCCCTTAAATACTTCTGGATATTCCTTAAACATATAAGCACAAGAACCAGAAGGGGAGACGACGTATTCGGCATGTTCAAATGCTGTGATCATTTTTTTTATAGCATTTTTAGATTCTTTTACATAGCCACTATTGTAGGCAGGCTGCCCACAGCAAATTTGATTTTCAGGAAAGTCTAGGTCACAGCCAAGCCTTTCAAGAACTTCAACAACAGCTTTGCCTACATCACCTTGAAACATATCAACTAAACAAGTCGCAAAAAGTGTTACTTTCATGAGTATCGCTCCTTTTTGTCTCTATTACTCCTCAAATAACTAATCAACAGGTCATCTGATGACTTGGTGATAAATATATTATTTTTATAATACTACAACTTTTCAGACGAATGAAAGGTGTTTGTTGAAATTTTCAAAAAATAAATAGCTGCCTATTATAAAAACTAGGCAGCCATTGTTATTTTATGGATTCAGTTGTTTCGAAATATTGCAATAAGACCTTTTCCACATTATTTAAATGCGATGCCATAGCATGTTTTGCAAGTTCTTCATTTTGCTGTTTTATTGCGAGGAAAATTTGCATATGTTCGTCATATAGCATTTCACTTGTTATTTTTTTTGAGTACAACCAAATTCTACGTGTCTCTTTCATCGTTTCGATCATTAAAGCTGAAACCTGGTCTAATATAGTTGCAAGTAAGGGATTTTGAGATGCTGCAGAAATGGCCGAGTGAAATTGAAAATCCGCTTTTTCACCTAGCTCTCCATCACCTTGTACATGTTTCATCTCATCTAAAATTTGCATCATTGACTGTAGGTCCTCATCTGTTCGATGAATGGCTGCGCTAGCCGCTGTGCCTACTTCAATAATTTTGCGTACTTCTAACAAATGTGAGATATCCTGCTTATTTGTTAAAATGGCAGTTGATAATGGAAAATCGAGCTGATTGAATTGATTACTTTTAACAAATGTACCTGAGCCCTGTTTAATTTCAATTAGCCCCATTGCTTTTAAAGCGGAAAGAGCTTCTCGGATGGCTGATCTACTTACTTGTAATTGTTCGGAAAGTTGTTCAACTGAATCGAGTCGGTCACCAGGCTTTAGTTCGCCAGCTCTAATTTTTTCATAGAGGATTTCGGACACTTCCTCATATATTTTTTTCGGTTTAATTTTTCTTAATTCCAAGGACTACACCTCATTTATCTCTATCAATGGCTCTATTGTTTTTTTATTATACATGAAGAAAAGAAATTTTCTCACTATTTAACCGTAAATACTTTTTGTAAATAAAAATAGGTTCTTCATGTCGGAATTAATACTCTACAAAAAAAGCTGTGCACCTGCATCATAGCTCTGCGCAATGCAGAATAATGATGAATTTTGTTGACAGATAATATAAGGGGGGCGCATAATGCAAAAGTATATGAACAACTACTCGTTGATGTAAAAAAGTTTGAACATTAAATTTGTATGAAAATATGATGGAACTTCACTTTTTCAACACCTTTTTGCCATGAAACGTTCACAAACAGGAAGGGCGCAATTTACAGCGATTTTTGGTACGATGGAGGCAGTAACTGTAAGGAGCGAGTGAGAAAATATGGAAACTGATATTAACGTATTTTTAGCTTTAGGTGCAGGGTTTTTAAGCTTTATTTCACCATGTACTCTACCGCTGTATCCAGCATTTTTATCATACATAACAGGTATGACATTAGATGAGCTAAAAACGGAACGAGGTATGATGCAAAAGCGTGCTATTATGCACACCCTCTTCTTTTTACTAGGATTTTCAATTATTTTTATTATGATTGGACTAGGCGCATCTTTTGCAAAAGAGTTTTTCCTTAATTATCAAACATTATTACGTCAGATTGGTGCCATCTTAATCGTTGTATTTGGATTAATGATTGTGGGATTACTACAAATTGACTTTTTAATGAAGGATCGAAAATTCCAATTTAAAAACCGACCATCTGGTTATTTGGGATCATTATTAATCGGAATCGCTTTTGCGGCAGGATGGACGCCGTGTACAGGCCCGATCTTAATGTCAATTATCATGTTGGCTGGAACAAATCCAAGTGCAGGATTTAGCTATATGTTAGCTTATTATTTAGGATTTGCGATTCCGTTTTTCGTGTTATCTTTCTTTATAGCGCGTATGTCATGGATTCGTACACACAGCCAAAAAATTGTGAAAATCGGTGGCTATATTATGATTGCCGTGGGTATTTTACTATTCTTTGATGGATTGACGTATATTACACGATTTTTAGAGCCTATTTTTGGTGGATTTAAGGGCTTCTAATCTGCTAAACTAAAGAGGCAACCGACTTTTAACGTGGAAGGAGATGATCATGTGCCTACAGTTTTAGTAGTGGATGATACGCTCTTTATGCGTGTTGCAATAAGTAACATGTTTACTGAATGGGGTTATGAGGTAGTCGGCAAGGCAGCAAATGGTAAAGAAGCTGTGGCGATGTATCGTGAGTTACAACCAGATCTTGTAACGATGGATGTAACAATGCCCGTTATGACAGGTATAGCAGCAGTAAAAGAAATCATCCCAGAATTTCCAGATGCAAAAATAATTATGATTACAGCTTTAGGACAACAGAAGTTAATCGTAGAAGCAATTGAAAGTGGTGCAAAGGATTTTATGACAAAACCTTTCGAGCCAGAAAGATTAAAAGCTGTAGTTGATCAATTACTTGGATAAAATTGTTAACGACATTAGAGGAGGAAATTTTATGTTTGACAATATCCCTTCTCAATATTATGTAATAGGTTCAACCATAATGGCCATTTTTATGGGTACCTTTGTCATGGTTATTCGTATGCGTGCATCTAAGAAACCGACAAATGAGAAGAAAATTATCATTCCACCTATTGCGATGTCTTCAGGTGCGTTAATGTTTTTATTTGAACAGTTTCGAGTGCCACCCATGCAAATTCTTGAAGCGGTAGCAGTCGGCGTGGTGTTCTCAACAATCTTAATTGCCACTTCTAAATTTGAAGTAAAAGGTCAAGATATTTATTTAAAACGTTCAAAAGCATTCGTTTTTATACTAATCGGACTGTTAGTGTTCCGTGTAATTGCAAAAATGATATTAAGTAGCTCCATTGACGTTGGTGAATTAGCAGGAATGTTTTGGATTTTAGCATTCGCTATGTTACTCCCTTGGCGAATCGCAATGCTTATTCAATTTATAAAAATCAAAAAAACAATTCCGCTGAAGAATATTTAATGGAAAACTACACTAGAGATTTTATCTAGTGTAGTTTTTTTATTGAACGCAGTTTGGCTGATGGATAGAGCGGTTCGAGCGATAGAGAGGTTTGGCAAAGTGAAGGATAGAAATCAGAGCGACGGATAGAATTGCCAGAACGACGGAAAGAAAGACAGAAACGAAGGAAAGAAGAGTCAAAGTGACGGATAGAAATTAGAGCGACGGATGGAGTTGCCGGAGCGACGGAAAGTATCGATCGAGCGACGGAAAGAAGAGCCAAAGTGGCGGATAGAAATCAGAGCGACGGATGGAGTTGCCGGAACGACGGAAAGAAAGACAGAAACGAAGGAAAGAAGAGTCAAAGTGACGGATAGAAATTAGAGCGACGGATGGAGTTGCCGGAGCGACGGAAAG